>NZ_DBLXSO010000047.1:0-24299 GCF_057878315.1 Jutongia sp.
ATAAATACGCATCCGTACGACTGAGCCCCATAGGTGGGCTCAGCTGTTTCGGACGGCACGCTCCCGCTACCACTGCACCACGCAGCGGTACATAACGCCCCGGATATTCAATGGAGCATCTATATCATTTGCAAAATCCGGGGTGTAAGTACCGGCGGGTGCAAGTGCCTTTCGAAACATCTGATTCCCACCTCGGGGCGAGTACGGCAGGATGCGTTTATCGAAGATCAAAGCAGCAAAGCAATCAGATTTTTCGAAATCCGTAAGTGACAAGACAATTTTTTAGTCATAGCTCACGGATTTTTAATATATTGGCAGGCAAAATATGATTTCTAAATAACCGGACATAAGAAATATTATGGGCAAATTTCCATCCTTGGTATGGGAAGCCTTAGTTAAACATTAATCCGAAGGTTTAAATACATATGATCAATCCCCCAAAATGTAAATCTCCCTCGGAAGAAATCTGATATTTTGCAAGGTGCTTGCCACCGTCGGCACTTATGCCCTGTCATTCAGGGCATTATGTGCCGTTACGTGTGGCATTGCAGCGAAAGCGTACCTGCAAAAATATCAGATTCTCCCGAGGGAGTTATTATTAACGTTTTCTATTTTTTCTTCTTACCGAAACGTCCTTTTTTCTTTTCTGTGGTCTCGTCGGCTTCTTCCTTTTCCTCCGGCTTTCCATACATTGCTTCATCGAACTTCTTTAAAAGCTCCTTCTGCTCTCCGTTCATCCTGGTCGGAACCTGTACCACCAAAGTCACATACTGATCACCACGGATCGACTTATTACGAAGAGACGGAACACCCTTGCCACGCAGTCTAATACGTGTATCTGTCTGCGTTCCCGGCTTCACGGTATACTCAACCTCGCCATCGACCGTCTTAATGCGGACATCCCCGCCAAGAGCAGCCTGTGCAAATGTGATCGGAGCAGAGGAATAAATATCAATACCCTGTCTCTGGAAGATCGGATGACGGCTTACTGCCACCTCTACCAGAAGATCGCCTCTTGGACCTCCGTTTACACCGGGATCACCCTTCTCACGGATACGGATGCTCTGGCCATTGTCAATACCTGCCGGAACAGTAACGGAAATCTTGCGCTTTCTTGTAATATAACCGGAGCCATGACAATCCGGACATTTCTCACGAATGATCTTACCGGTTCCACGACAGTCCGGACAGGTCTGAACATTTCTGACCATGCCAAACAGAGACTGCTGGGTAAATACCACCTGACCTTTACCACCACACTTGGAACATGTCTCCGGGGTGGTTCCTGCCTTGGCACCTGTGCCGTGGCAGCTCTCACACTCATCCTGCAGCGGAAGGTCCAGCTCCTTCTCGGTACCAAAGCATGCCTCCTCAAAGGTAATGCGGATCGTGTGGTGCAGATTCTGTCCCTTCATCGGACCATTACTCTGTGCTCTGGAACGACCGCCACCGAAGAAATCGCCAAAGATATCTCCGAAAATGTCACTCATATCCATTCCACTGAAATCGAAGCCGCCTGCTCCACCGCCTGCACCCCCTTCAAATGCCGCATGACCAAACTGATCGTACTGACGGCGCTTATCCGGATCACTCAATACGCTGTATGCCTCAGAAGCCTCTTTAAACTTTGCTTCTGCCTCCTTATCTCCCGGATTCATATCGGGATGATATTTCTTGGCTAACTTACGATATGCGGACTTTAATTCGGAATCGGATGCACTCTTGCTGACCCCGAGCACTTCATAATAATCTCTCTTCTCTGCCATAGCTCTCTCCATCTCTCATACTGTTCATTTATAGATAGACAGACCATTAACCGTAACGTCTGCCTGCTGCATTCGTGCAATCAATGGTCTATCTCATGTTTATTTATATTTAGCTTAAATCTCGCGGTAATCTCCATCGACAACATCATCGGAAGCATTGCCGGCGCCTGCGGCTCCACCCATGTTACCCATGTCCGGACCTGCACCTGCTGCTCCACCGTTTGCCTGAGCCTGCTGCTCATACATCTTGGTAAATACAGCCTGAGCTGCTTCCATCAGTTTCTCCTTACCAGCCTTTAATGCATCTACATCGGCATCAGAAAGCTCTTCCGGATTCGTCTTCTCAACTAATTCCTTCAAGCTGTCAAGCTCCGCCTGAACCTTTGCCTTCTCAGAAGCATCTACCTTGTCGCCAACCTCATCCAGAGCCTTCTGTGTCTGGAATACCATGGAATCAGCCTCGTTACGGGCATCAATGCCTTCCTTACGCTTCTTATCCTGTGCCTCAAACTCAGCAGCTTCCTTCACTGCCTTATCGATATCATCATCGGACATGTTTGATCCGGCTGTGATCGTGATATGCTGCTCCTTGCCGGTTCCAAGATCCTTAGCGGATACATTTACGATACCGTTTGCATCGATATCAAAGGTAACCTCGATCTGTGGAACACCACGACGTGCCGGAGGGATACCATCCAGACGGAACTGTCCAAGTGACTTGTTATCCTTCGCAAACTGACGCTCACCCTGAAGAACGTTGATATCTACTGCACTCTGATTATCTGCTGCGGTAGAGAAGATCTGGCTCTTCTTGGTAGGGATCGTTGTATTTCTCTCGATCAGCTTTGTAGCGATACCACCCATTGTCTCGATAGACAGGGAAAGTGGAGTAACATCCAGAAGAAGGATATCACCGGCACCTGCATCACCGGCAAGCTTACCACCCTGTACGGAAGCTCCGAGTGCAACGCACTCATCCGGATTTAAGGACTTGCTTGGCTCATGACCGGTCATCTGCTGTACCTTATCCTGTACAGCCGGGATACGTGTAGAACCACCGACCAGAAGAACCTTTCCAAGCTCTGAAGCCGTAATTCCTGCATCACGGAGTGCATTTGTTACAGGAGTTGCTGTTCTCTCAACCAGATCATGTGTCAGCTCATCAAACTTTGCTCTGGACAGGTTCATATCGAAATGAAGCGGTCCATTGTCATTCATGCTGATGAATGGCAGGTTAATGTTGGTTGTTGTTGCAGAAGAAAGCTCCTTCTTTGCCTTCTCTGCTGCTTCCTTTAATCTCTGAAGTGCCATCTTATCCTGAGACAGATCAACACCGTTTTCCTTCTTGAATTCTGCGATCATGTAATCTGTGATCTTCTGATCGAAATCATCACCACCGAGGTGATTATCTCCGGATGTTGCAAGAACCTCGATGACACCGTCACCAATCTCGATAATAGATACATCGAAAGTACCACCACCAAGGTCATAAACCATGATCTTCTGCTCTTTCTCGTTATCAAGACCATATGCAAGCGCTGCTGCAGTTGGCTCGTTGATGATACGCTTTACATCAAGACCTGCGATCTTACCGGCATCCTTTGTTGCCTGACGCTGTGCATCGTTGAAGTATGCAGGAACTGTAATAACAGCCTCTGTAACCTTCTCACCGAGATAATTCTCTGCATCTGCCTTCAGCTTCTGAAGGATCATTGCGGAAATCTCCTGTGGAGAATACTTCTTATCATCGATTGCAACGCGGTAATCGGTACCCATATGTCTCTTGATAGAAGAGATTGTCTTGTCAGCGTTTGTTACTGCCTGACGCTTTGCCGGCTCACCGACAAGTCTCTCACCGGATTTTGAAAATGCTACAACAGATGGTGTTGTACGTGCGCCCTCTGTATTTGTTACGACAACCGGTTTTCCACCTTCCATAACAGCGACGCATGAGTTTGTTGTTCCTAAGTCAATACCAATAATCTTTCCCATTGTTTTGTCCTCTCTTTCTCTATAATTCTTCTTTCATTGCTCTATCTTAAATTAACTGACTACCTTTACCATACTGTGGCGTACGACAGAATCCTGATACATATATCCCTTCTGCAATTCCTCTGCCACCGTTCCGCTTTCCATATCCTCTGACTCGACGGTCATAACCGCATTATGGAAATTCGGATCAAATTCCTGTCCCACTGCCTCGATCGGCTTGACTCCGATCTCATCCAGTGCTCCGAGCATCTGCTTGTAAACAAGCTCGATACCGTCTGCAAATGGCTTTCCCTTTTCCTCCTCCGGCATGGAAGCAAGACCTCTTTCAAAGTTATCAATGACCGGAAGGATCTTTTCAACCACTGACTTTGCACCGATCTCAAACATCTGGCTCTTTTCTTTTTCGGAGCGCTTCCGGAAGTTCTCGAACTCGGCAAGCTGACGCATTCTTGCATCCTCTAACTCAGCGATCTTTTCCTCCAGCTTGGAACTTTTCTTCTTGCCAAAGAGTGATTTCTTCTCTTCGCCAACGGCTTCTTTATCTTCAGCCACAGCTTCCTTCTCTTCTGCCTCACCGGCAGTCTCTGCTGTCACCTCACTGTCCTTTGTTGTTTCCTCTGTGTTCTCTGTCGTTGTCTCTTCTGTCATGTCCTGATTTGTTTCTTTCTCCTGACTCACCTTCTACCACCTCTCTTAAGCCATCCTCTGTGACTTACTTTTTGTCTTTAAATATGTCATCTAACTGCTCCATCATGGACTGCAGTGTAGCAACTACCTTGTCATAATCCATTCGCTTCGGACCTACGATCCCGACCTTGCCGTAAACACCATCGTCAATCCGGTAGGTCGCTGTTACCAGCGAACAATCCTTCATGGACTCAACCTGCGTCTCACCGCCGATGTAAACCTGTATGGCGTGGTTATCATCGTTCTGTCCGACCGGCTCCTGTTCGATCCATTCGTTTAAGTCCTTCTTCTCCTCAAATGCACTTAAGATCTGTGCTGCATTGGACTTGTCTGCAAGTTCCGGATACTTCAGAATATTTGTTGCTCCACTTGTGTAGATCTCCAGATCCTCATCCTCCGTCAAAGCACTGCCGATAATCTCAAGAACCGAATCGATCACACTGTTGTGTGCTCCCATCTGTTCCTTGATCTTCTGTATCACGGCAAGATTCATATCCATGACATCCAGACCATTTAAGGTTGTATTCATAATGAAGTTTAACCGAAGCAATGTCTCCTGATCCATGGAATCCTCCATATGGATCATTTTGTTCTTGACTACGTTGTTGTCCAAAACGATCACGACAAGAAGGCTTCTCTCATCCACCAGCGTAAGCTGAATGAACTTGACCTTCTTGGAGGCGTACCGCGGTCCCGAAACCATCGTGGCGTAATTCGTATTGACCGCCAGAAGCTTCGCAACCCGCTTGAGAAGATCATCGATCTTACCGGCCTTCTCTGTAAGCTCCGCTTTCATGTCATGCACTTCCTGTGCCTTGTCGTCCAACATCGTGTCAACGTAAAGACGGTAACCCTTATCGGAAGGAATACGTCCTGCCGAGGTATGCGGCTGTAAAATGTATCCCATCTCCTCCAGATCAGACATCTCATTTCGGATGGTAGCGGAACTGAGATTCAGATCAGAGTACTTGGAAATCGTTCTGGATCCTACCGGCTCACCCGTCTCTAAATATGTCCGGATAATCGCCTGAAGTATTTTAAGCTTTCTTTCATCCAGCTCCAAACTATCACTCCCTTGTCTTTATTTGTTAGCACTCTTTGAGGTGGAGTGCTAACATCTAATTAGTAAGATAGCACTATCATTTTTTATTGTCAAGATATTTTTGCTAATTTTTTCAGTTTTTTTCATGTTTCTTGCAAAACAGCCGAAATACCATATATAATAATGACACAAAGATGTTTGCCGGATCACCGAGATCATACAACAATCCGGTGCATTTATTATAGAAAGAATCACGATCTATTTATAGAAAGGTTTGGAATACATTATGGCAGATCCTATCATCACATCGACTAATACAGGCAACAGAGGAAATAATTTGACTATGACCGGAAACCAGGCTGCTGCCCGCAATAATCCGGGACAGGCAGGCCGCTCCGTCGGACAGATGAGCAGCTACGGTGTTGCAAGAAGCGGCATGAACCAGATCCGCCAGGGCGATGTGATCCGTGGGGAGATTTCCGACCTGCGCAACAATGAGATCACCATTACATTGGAAAATAATACGCTGATCAAGGGGCAGATTGCGGACAGTTCTTCCCTTTCCATCGGGCAGACTGCCGCCTTCCGCCTATCTTCCGTCTCTCCCTCCGGCGTTATGCTGGATGCGATTCCAAACAGCTACACAGAGACAGAGCTGACGCTGATCAACAAGGCTCTGGAGGAGGCATCTCTTCCGGCCACAGAGCGCAACCAGTCTGCCGTCAAGGCACTGATGGACAATCTGATGCCGATCAACAAACAATCGATCCAGCAGCTGATGCAACAGGCATATGATCTTGGTACGGATGACATGGAAACGCTCTGTCTGATGAACCGCAAGCAATACCAGGTTACCGCAGACAGCGTGGCACAGTTCAGTGCGTATCGTAACGGCACGCACTCGCTTCTTGCCCGTGTAGAAACCTTCTCCAACCAGATTCCGGAGCTTTTAGAGACTCTTGCCGGAAACGGTCCGTCCAACATTGTTGCGATGTTTGGCGAGAAGCTTTTAAGTATTGCACTTGCAGACGATGATTCCGCTGCAGCCGGTCGCACGAACGCAGACACCGCTTCCGCGCTCCCGACGATCGCGGATCTGTCGGAGGCTGATCTTTCTTCCTTAAAGACAATGCTTTCAGAAACACCGATGACCGACGAACAACTGGCTGCTTTTCAATCAGGCACCATGACCGGCAAGGAGGCGGCTCTGCTGATCCAGAAGGCGATTACAGGACAGACGATTGTTCTTTCGGAACATTGTCCTGCCGCCGAACTGCAGGCAAAATCTGACGAGATCCTTCAATTATTAAATCCGCAGCCGGCTTCTTCCCTGTCCGGGGAATTAACCACATTAGAAAGCGTTCTTTCCGGAAAAATCGCGGAAAGCACAGAAACAGATGCCATTTTACCGGACGCTTCCTCCGATGCAGCAAACAGCAACGCTGCAGAAGCCTCCGCCGATTCCGTATCCGCACGTTCCTTTGCCGGACGCCTGTTTCATAACCTGTCCGATGCCGCCAGGTCGTCTTTCCAGAATATCAATGAGATGTTAGCCGCCCCGCACGAGGGTTCTGCCAATATCACTCATACCCCTGCCGTTATCGACACGCTCCTTTCCGGTGTCACATCCTTTGGCAGACAAAACAGCCAGCTTTTCCTGCAGCTTACTCCCGAAATGCGCTCTGAGCTTGCCCGTTATCTGCATGGTATGGGTGTTGATTCCGGGATCACTGACCGCGTTTTATCCGGTGACATCTCTGCCACAGATACACTTGCTGCGATCAAAAACAGTATCGCACATTCCGACAGCGCCCTGACACAGAATCTGTTTCAGACCGAAGCATTCCGGACACTGTTTCAAAATGTGCTGCTTGACAGCTTTACGATCTCCCCGCACCGGCTTGCCAAAACAAACGAGCCGGACTCGTTCTATCAGTCTATGGAGCAGAAAATGAACTCCTTTGAGACGCTGATCAATACCACGCTTTCCGGCAGCGATTCCGGGCAGCTTTCCGGTCAGGCTCATGATATGCAGGGCAACATTGACTTTATGAAGTCCTTAAACCAGGCATTTGCCTATATGCAGCTTCCTCTGAAGCTGCAGAACCAGAACGCGCACGGAGATCTCTACGTCTATACCAAAAAGGATAAAATGAAGCAGAATCCGCAAAAGCTGAGTCTGATGCTTCATCTGGAAATGGATCACCTCGGTACCGTCAATGTCCGTCTGGAAAAGGATCATCAGAATATCAAGGCTGATTTTCATCTGGAAAAGGAGGATTCCCTTCGCCTGATCGAACGCAATACACATCTTCTGACCGATTCTCTCACTGAAAAAGGCTATACCTGTCAGGTTCAGGTACAGCCTCTTACACAGTCGGAAACGCCGGTTCAGGATTTTCTCAACGCAAAGGTAACACCGTCTGCATCCCATGAAATGAAACGGTTCTCCTTTGATATCCGGGCATAAAAGATTAAAAGCAGTTCTTTGCCCTTATACACTACTCTTGTGCCTTTTCTATCCGTTATCAAAAAGGCGGTACCCGTTTCCTGAGTACCGTCTTTTTTCAAACTATCACAAAAATATTCCACAACGCGAATATTCCTCTTTGATCTGTTCTTTATTATTCTGCCGCAACATTTTCCTGCGCCTCAGCCCGTTTATATTCCTCCTCCATCTCCTCGAAGATGTAGTCAAATACAGCAGGCATCCCGGTAAATGTACATCCATAATGATACAGACCGTCCTCACTCTTACTCTGGCGGATGATCTGGATCACACAGTTGATCGCATTCTGGCTGCTATGAAATTCCAGCCGGGAATTGAAATAAAACCCGATTGGCAAAACACTTTTGGTGACAAAGCCAATGCCGTCACGGCAGATATCAATGACCTCGATCGGTGCATTGATATTACTGACCTTTACATTATCCTGTTTGAAGATATCGGAAACCTCCAGATTCATCTTCACCGGGATCCGGATATTTCTTCTCTGTTCCGTCATGCTGCACCCCATTTCCTATTTAGCCCAAAACTTCCTTCAGAATCTTATTGACCATTCCAGGATCAGCCTTCCCCTGCATAGCCTTCATAGTCTGACCAACCAGGAAGCCGATCGCTTTCTTCTTACCGCTGTTGTAATCCTCAACGGACTTTGGATTGTCCGCAACGACCTTCTCGATCACCTCACGAAGAGCACCATCATCGGATACGGTCTTCAAGCCCTTCTCCTCAACATACTTCTCCGGATCAACATTATTCTTAAAGACCTCCTCGAACACTTCCTTTGCCACAGAGCTGTTGATCTCTCCGGCATCTGCCAGCTCGATCAGCTTTGCGAGATTCTCCGGTGCGAAGGAAATATCCTCTGCCTCCATCTCGTTCTCCTTCAGAAGGCGCATCGTCTCTACCATCAACCAGTTGGAAACCTTCTTTGGCTTATTGCAGATTGCTGTCGTAGCCTCAAAGATGTCTGCCATCTTCTTGGTTCCTGTGATGATCTCTGCATCATACTCAGGAATGTCATATTCCTTTTTGTAACGCTCCAGCTTTTCAGAGCGAAGCTCCGGCTGTCTGTCCTTTACTTCCTTTAACCACTCGTCGCTGATCACGATCGGAACAAGATCCGGCTCCGGGAAATAACGGTAATCCTGTGCATCCTCCTTGGAACGCATCGCATAAGAAGACTCCTTATTGTCATCCCATCTTCTTGTCTCCTGAATAACCTGACGGCCTTCCTCCAGAAGCTCGATCTGACGTGCTCTCTCACCCTCGATAGCATGAGAGATTGCTTTGAAAGAGTTCAAGTTCTTCATCTCGGTACGTGTTCCGAATTCTGTCGCTCCAACCTCTCTGACGGAAAGGTTGACATCGGCACGCATGGAACCCTCCTGAAGCTTACAGTCAGAAGCGCCAAGATACTGAATGATCATACGAAGCTTCTCCAGATAAGCAATTACCTCGTCAGCAGAACGCATATCCGGCTCGGATACGATCTCGATCAAAGGCACACCGGAACGGTTGTAATCAACCATAGAGCTGCCTGTCCAGTCATCATGCACCAGCTTACCGGCATCCTCCTCCATATGGATCTCATGGATTCCGACAGTCTTCTTGCCGGCAGCCGTCTCGATCTCAATGCCGCCGTTGCGGCAGATTGGCAAATACAGCTGGGAAATCTGATAGTTCTGTGGATTATCCGGATAGAAATAATTCTTCCGGTCAAATTTACAATACTGGGTAATACTGCAGTTTGTGGCAAGACCAACCGCAATCGCATACTCTACCACCTGCTTATTTAAAACTGGCAGAGAACCGGGCATACCGGTACAAACCGGGCATGTATGAGTATTCGGTGCTCCTCCAAACTCGGTAGAACAGCCGCAGAAAATCTTTGTTTTTGTCGCAAGCTCGACATGGACCTCAAGTCCTATCACAGTCTCATATTGTTTCATCTTTCCGGTCTCCTTTCTATTCTGCCAGAAGCGGGCTAAATGCCGGCTCTCTTGTCTGCTCGTATGCATATGCAGCCTGTATGATCTTCTTCTCCTGGAAGCAGTCACCGATCAGCTGTAAACCGATCGGAAGTCCCTTTGAGTCAACGCCGCAAGGAACAGAAATACCGGGAAGGCCTGCAAGATTGACAGAAATGGTATAAATATCGCCCAGATACATCTTGATCGGATCACTGAGACTCTCACCAAGCTTTGGTGCCGTTGTCGGTGCTGCCGGTCCAAGGATCATATCGTACTTCTCAAACGCCTTGTCAAAAGCTTTCTTGATCAGTGCCTTTGTACGAAGAGCCTTCAGATAATAAGCATCATAATAACCGGAGCTTAATACGAAGGAACCAAGCATGATACGACGCTTCACCTCTGCGCCAAAGCCCTCGGAACGTGTCTTTTTGTACATGTTGTGAAGTCCCTCATACTCTTTGGTACGATAACCGTACTTCACACCATCGAAACGCTCTAGATTGGAGCTTGCCTCTGCACAGGCGATAACATAATATGCCGGGATCGCATACTCTACAAGACTCAGTTCAAACTCCTCAACGATGGCACCCTTCTCCTCCAGCTTCTTTGCTGCGTTAAGAACGGCTTCCTTAACCTCAGGATCAAGCCCCTCTCCGAAATAATCCTTCGGAATACCGATCTTCATACCCTTCACATCATCCACCAGAGCGGAGGTAAAATCCGTATCCTTGCGTTCAACAGAGGTAGAATCCTTCAGATCATGGGAAGCGATCGTCTCGAGGATCGTTGCACAGTCGGTCACATCCTTTGCAACCGGTCCGATCTGATCCAGAGAAGAACCGTAAGCGATCAGTCCGTAACGGGAAACGGTTCCGTAGGTCGGCTTAATACCTGTCACACCACAGAAGGAGCTTGGCTGACGGATGGATCCGCCCGTATCGGAACCAAGTGCATAGAAGCACTCTCCTGCTGCAACAGCCGCACAGGATCCACCGGAAGATCCTCCCGGTACATGCTCGGTGTTCCATGGGTTCTTTGTCTCGCCGAAGGCAGATGTCTCGGTGGTGCTTCCCATGGCAAACTCGTCCATATTTGTCTTTCCAAGGATCACGGCTCCTGCCTTCTGCAGATTAAGCACTGCCTCGGATGTAAATGTCGGTACAAAGTTTCCTAAAATCTTAGAGCTGCAGGTAGTCAGAAGACCCTCGGTACACATATTATCCTTGATCGCTACCGGTACACCTGCCAGCGGAGAGGTAAGCTCTCCTGCATCGATCTTTTTCTGTACTTCCTTTGCCTGCTTCAGCGCACCCTCACGATCCACTGTCACAAAGCTGTTAACTTTATCTTCCTTTGCCTCAATGGCATTAAGAGCAGCCTCTGTCGCCTCAACCACAGAAACCTCTCCTGCTTTTATCTTCTTGCCCAGCTCTACAGCCGTAAGCTGCATCAATGACATTAAATCACCAATCCTTTCCTGTTGATCTTTCATTTAAAACATCTGTCCAATCGCAATACCGCATGCTTTGCGCCACCGGCACAAAGCTGCTGTGTGAAACTATACGGTTTTAGGAACTAAAAATGCATTTTCTTTTACTTCCGGTGCATTTGCAAGTGTTGCCTCATGTCCGTCTCCGTTTGTTACGACATCCTCACGGAATACATTATTCACCGGAAATACATGCGACATCGGCTCTACACCGGTGGTATCAAGCTCATTCAGCTTGTCGATATAATCTAACATTTCGCCCATATCCTTTTTGGCACGCTCCTGCTCTTCCTTGTTCAGTTCCAGCTTTGCCAGAATACCAACGTACTCAATTGTTTCATCAGATATTACATTTGCCATATCTATATCCTGCCTTTCTATTTGTGCTCATACTACGGCTCCAGACGGCTTAAGTCTCTTGGGAAGAGTGTTGTCTCGCGGACATTCTCCTCTCCCAGAAGCTGCATTGTCAGTCGTTCCATACCGATTCCAAGTCCACCGTGTGGCGGCATACCATGCTTGAATGCGCTCAGATACTGTTCCATGCCTTCCTCGGTCATGCCACGCTTCTCCATCTTGGCAAGAAGCTCCGGATAGCTGTGGATACGCTGACCACCTGTGGTGATCTCGAGTCCGTGATACAGAAGGTCGAAGCTTAAGGTATATGTCTCATCCTCCGGATCATCCATTGCATAGAACGGACGCTTCTTGGATGGATAATGTGTGATAAATACGAAATCTGCATCACATTCCTCTTTATAATACTGACCGATCAGCGCCTCTTCCTCAGGCTCCAGATCGTATGGGTTTCTGATCTCACGGTTGTACTTCTCCGCAACCTGCTTCTTCGCCTCATCAAAACGAACGCAAGGGATCTTGTCCGTCTTTGGCAGTGTCACACCAAGGATCTTTAACTCTCTGCTGTACTCTTTCTCGAGAAGTGCCATTGTGTACTGCAAAAAGCCTGTCTCCATCGCCATGATATCCTCAAAGCCATCGATATAACCCATCTCAAAATCGAGAGAAGTATACTCGTTCAGGTGACGCTTTGTGTTGTGCTTCTCGGCACGAAATACCGGTGCGGTCTCAAAGACACGGTCAAATACGCCAACCATCATCTGCTTGTAAAACTGCGGACTCTGCTGTAAGATCGCAGGTCTGTGAAAATACTCCAGTTTAAAAAGGTTTGCACCACCCTCGGCACTCTTTGCGCCAAGCTTTGGTGTATGGATCTCGGTAAAGCCCTGCTCATACAGGAAATCACGGAAACCTCTTACCAGTCCCTCCTGAATACGGAACTTCGCACGCTCACGCACATTACGAAGAGAAACCGGACGATAGTTTAATTTCGCTTCGAGAGATGTCTTTAATTTCCATTTGGAGATCTGCAGAGGCATCTGCTCTGTCGGCTCAGACAGGATACGGATCGTGTTCAGACGAAGCTCCACACCGTTTGGTGCGCGGTCCTCCTTTGCAAGAACGCCCTCTACCTCAACGGTAGCTGCCTCCTTTAAGGTCTTGAGATCGAACTTTGTCACACCCTCCTCATAGACACACTGCAAAAGTCCCTCTCTCTTACGAAGAACGACAAATGCCACATCACCCATGTCACGGATCGTATGCACGGCACCGTTGACCTTGATGGTCTTGCCCTCATAATCTCCGGCAAGGATCTCACTGATCTCCAGTGTATCCTTTTTTGCAACTCCACTTATAAATTCCATAATAAAACCATGCCTTTCCGTATCCTGGAAACCTCGCCCCAGATACTGTTGTTTTCTTGATGCTGATCCCCCTGGGAATATCCCACAGAAACCAAAAAGTCCCGGAAAATGGTCAATAACCACTTTCCGGGACGGATTCTCTTCCGCGGTACCACCCGCAATTCACAGACTGTCACCTACAGAGAACACCAGCAACCCGGCTCCTCTGCAATCATACGATCTGCATCTCTTCACATAACGCCGTGTCCGCGCATGAACCTACTCGATCTACCCTGTTCAGTTCACAAACTCCGGAGTGTTCTCCATCCTGTCCTCTGCCGTCCGGATGCTCTCAGTCGGTGGCATCCCGTTCCTGTCAAAAAGCATGGTTTCAGAACTTCGTCTCCTTCTCAGTCTTTCTCTGAATGAAATTCAAAACTATATATTAGCATACCACAAGCATTTTGTGATTGCAAGTGATTTCTCCTGTAAAACCTGCTTAAAAATTGCGTCCGTTCCAGCCCCAGTCATCAATTCCCTGATAGGTCACATAAACGGCACTTCCCGGTATGCCAAGCTCCTCCTGCAGAATGTCACAGATCTTCGCAGTCATTGTATCACAGGCTCCCGACTGCAGCTTTCCGTATACCTTTACGGACACGAAGGCCGCCTTATCTAACTTCTCTCCGCCCATGTACAGGTCATATTCATCGTCAAACCCAACCATCAGGAAATTCTCTGTCTTACCAAGAAGCCCGATCGCCTGTCCAAGCTTCGTCTTGATCTGCTCCTTCTGGCTGTCGCTCATTTTTACGGTTACCTTTGAATCAATAAATGGCATAATCTTTCTCCTTTCTTACTGTGCCGGATTTTCCAACAACGCCTTGCTCTTCTTCAGATCCAGCATAAGCGGATGGCTTCCCTCGTTATATTTCACGTTGAAAGTCACCTTCGCCCGGTCAAGATCTGTAAACGGAAGCAGCTTATCTGTGCTCACCGTCGGTGCTAACTCCAGATAAACCGTCTGCTGTGCTTTTAACACAATATCCCCGGTGACCGCACTGTAATATCTTCCGTCTGTGCTGTAGCGGTCCACCCTGAGCTTCATCTGCTGAACAGACGGCTTTTTCTTTGGCTTGCCGGAGCTTTTTGCCAAACTCTGCTGCGTAAAATAATCCTGCGTTACGAGATATTTCATGGTAAGCTTTCCTGAGAGAACTCCCGCTGAAAGCGTCAGCACACCGTTTTTATTGTCGGCACTTGTCAGCGCAACGATAACATTGTTGCGATAGCTGTCCGGCTCTCTGACAAGCCGCATCGTATATACACCATCCGGCTCTGCCGCCCGGATCCGGATCACCGGTGACCAGTCACCATAGACCTCTTTCCCATTCATCATGGCATATGCGCGCACCTTATAATAATAGCTTTTTCCCTGTTTGACGTCCGTATCCGCATAAGCTTTTCCAAAGTCATAATCCGCACAGGACACGTCCTTTACGATTCCACGCTTCAAAACCTTCAGATCATTTTCGGACGTGCCGCGGTAAATCTCCACTCCCTCCGGTTCTGCAGATTCCTTACCGTTTGCCCCAAACGAATACTGAAGCATTGTCGTCCCAAGAGTTTCCTGCTTATTCTTCGTAACTGCATCATTCCAGAACGCACCACCGACACCGGTATAGATCTCACATTCCGCTTCCACAGTATCCGGCATCTCATTGGCACTGTAGGCAAACAGATCAGTTCTGCTGTACTCACAGGCAGCCTGTATTTTATAATAATAGTCTGTTCCAAGCTGTGCCGTATCATCCTGAAAAGATGTTTTCGAAGATGACAGCTTCTTTAGGGTCTCCCAGTCTGTTCCTCCATTTTCACTGCGAAGTACCGTGTACGAAGCGGCTCTGCTGACCTTCGACCAGGTCAGAGCCACTGCCGCACCATCTGCAAGCTTTGCCGAAACCTTCAGCGAATCGATCGGACGGACCTCTGCCGCCATCGATGCGGTAAATGCGTCACTGGAAGCCTCGTCCTGCCCGTCTGCCGGCTTACAGCTTACAAGCAAGGTCGCACAGCACAGGCACAATATCCCGGCCATTACTGTCTTTTTCTGCATATTTTATCATTCCTTTATCTTATTCTACTATTCCTATCCAAATAGCCCTGTGAAAAAATCCTTGATCGCATCAAAAATATTAGAAAAGAAGCCTCCAACCTTCTCGGAAAGTCCTTCTGTATCCACCTTACTGAAATCGATTCCGGAGTCCTTCAGCTTATTGTAAATATCCTTCGCCTGATCCTTGATTGCATCCACATCAACATCCACCTTGGAAACCTTTTCCATCATGTCTGTGATCTTGTTGACATCGTCATCAGACAGCTTGATATCCAGTGCATTGGCAGACGCATTAATGGCATCCTTAATGTCATCTCTTGTTGTCAGATTATCCGAGAATACCTTCTGCTTCACGGCAGCCACAAGCTGCTCCACCTTCTCGGAATCTCCGATCGAATCCGCAAGCTCCGCTGTTGTCACAAGCTCATCCGTTGCCGCATCCATCGTGGACTCTGAGATATCCTTGCCGGTCATGACGGAATACGCCTTCATTGCTCCGACCAGCGCCGAAGTACCGGAAATTCCAAATGGTCCGACTACCGTCACCTGTGCATCCTCCAGTCCTGCCGTGACAAGTGCATTGCAGTACATACCGGAGGTACAGTATGTGATATTCTTCGTCTCAACCTGAATACCGCTGCCCTTCTCCGTCTTTACGATCATAACAGAGGATAAAGCACGGCTTCCGATCACCTTTGCATCAATGTAATCGCCAAGATAATCATGTTCCTCCTGATTCGTGATCTCAATTGTCTTATAATCAGACAGATCAGACTCATTGATTCCGAACTGCTGCAATACTTTCTGCTTCTCGGATGCCTTCAGATCCTGACCAAATGCAATATAACGATCGTAGCTGGTGTCTTCTCCGCTCACCACCGCATCCGCTGACGCAGATTTTACCGGAACGCCCAGAAGCAATACTCCCAGAAGAGCACCAAATATTATTTTCATTCCCTGTTTCATGGTAAATTCGATCCTTTCCAATGTATATTCTACGTTGTATCGGTGTAAGTATAGCACAAAAGCCCCCCACAGGAAAGTGGGGAGCTTCTCAATTTCATAAAAACATAATGATTACAAGCCGGAATGATACGGCTGTCCAGATCAGAAATCTTAGATTGCCTTGCCGGACTGGATTCTCTCCATTGCACGCTTTGTGTTCTCAAGACTTCCGAAGGCAGTCAGTCTGAAGTAGCCCTCTCCGCTCGGTCCAAATCCGGAACCGGGAGTACCGACAATGTTAAGGTTCTCCAGAAGATAATCAAAGAACTCCCAGGACGTCATCTGATCCGGTGTCTTTAACCAGATATACGGAGCATCCGTACCACCATATACCTCATAGCCTGCTGCTGTCAGACCCTCACGGATCAGCTTGGCATTATTCATATAATAAGCGATCTGCTCGTTTGTCTGCTTTCTTCCCTCATCGGTATAAACTGCAGCACCGGCTGCCTGGATAATGTAAGGTGCACCGTTAAACTTCGTACCATGACGGCGTGCCCAGAGGCTGTGAAGTGTCACATCACCGGACTTAAGCTCCTTAGGTACTACGGTAAAGCCAAGACGTGTTCCTGTAAAGCCTGCATTCTTAGAGAAGCTGCGAAGCTCGATCGCGCAGGCAGTTGCACCCTTGCACTCATAAATGCTGTGAGGAACATTCTCAGAGGAAATATATGCCTCATACGCAGCATCATAAATAATGACAGCACCAACCTTTAATGCATAATCAACCCATACCTGAAGCTGATCCTTCGTGATCGTTGTTCCGGTTGGATTGTTCGGGAAACAAAGATAAATGATGTCCGGCGTCTCCTTTGGAAGCTCCGGCACAAAATTATTCTCCTTGGTACATGGCATGTAGATCACGTCAGACCATTTCTCGGTATCCGGATCATATGTACCGGTACGACCAGCCATTGCATTGGTATCTACATAAACCGGATATACAGGATCACATACAGCGATCTTATTATCCTGGCTGAAAATATCTCCGATATTACCGGAATCACTCTTTGCACCATCACTGACAAAGATCTCATCAGCCTTGATATCACAGCCTCTTGCCTGATAATCCTTCTGCGCGATCACATCACGAAGAAATGCATATCCAAGATCCGGTGCATATCCCTTGAAGGTCTCCTTTCTGGACATCTCATCAACGGCACTGTGCAGACGATCGATCACTGCCGGTGCCAGTGGTAATGTGACATCACCGATACCAAGACGGATAATTTCCTTGCTGGGATTTGCCTCGCTGTACGCAGCAACCTTCTTAGCAATTGTAGAAAAAAGATAACTTCCCGGTAATTTTAAATAATTGTCATTAATCTTAAACATGGTATTGCCCCTTTCTATAATTCTCTGTCCCATAATTGGTACAGTATTAAGCGTATCATTAACGGTCTAACACCTTATGTGCGAGATTCTTAACCTTTTGCTTAATTCCGTTAATTGGTGCTTTCAATTCTGCAAGCTCTTCATTCTTCTGCAGGATACGGTCTCTCTGCATAACAATAATCTTGCCAAGGATCTCAACCATCTCCTCTGCGGAGTATGTCTCAGCTTCTCCGTCACCCTCGGTAACAACCTCATCCTTAAAAAGGATACCGTCCTCTCTGCCAAGATAATCTCTGGCAATCTTCTCGTTCCCCTCTCTGTACTTTTCTAAGAATTCTGCATGCTCCTTCTCTGAAAAATACTTGCCGGTGGAATAGCCGCCCTCTCCAACCATCTCCTGCTGGATCGTCGTAAGCATCGGTACCACAAAATTAAGCTTTGTAGTGAAACGCGGATTATTATTTAACAGACGCTTTACCTCAAGGCACGCACCCTCAAGACTTGCATTTACAACATGGTCGGACTGCTTATATTCATCTGTCATTTCCAGATCAAATAAATGCAGGAAATCAGAAATAATATTGCCGCCGTAATACTGCTGCTTCTCATATACACGGACGATCATATTCTCCCTGCCGACCGCATCTGCCATTTCCTTCAGACGCTTCTGATAATCCAGCTTAAAATACTTCGCCTTCTTGGATACCAGATAATCACTGAAGGAGGTTGTCATATTCTCCTTGACCTGCTGTGCCCAGTATGACTGGATCAGAAGATCCTGTCTGCGCAGATATACGATGATCTTTAAATCTGCTCCTGCCTCCGCAAGTTTCTCTTTATAATGATTTAAACGCTCCGTATTGATATCCTTGTTGTTCCAGATCTGCTCGTCTGAAAGCACAAAATTCGGAAATCTGTCCAGCATTCCGATCAGTTTCTCGAGTGCCTGATCTGCAGTCTCACGTTCCCGGTCGCGAAGACGCTTGTGATTCTCATCGTAAATATATGCATTCAAACAGTGTGCATTACGATTGGAGTTGATCCCCGGAAAGTCAAACCCAAGATTCGGATAACAGACTCCCTTTTCCTTTAATAACTTACGATTCTTTGTAAAAAAGACCTGAATTGCAGAGGTACCCGTCTTTGGTGTACCCACATGAATGTATACTGTAGACATATCTTCCTCCTTTAAATTTACAAAAGAAAAAACCCCGAAAGCAATAGCTTCCGAGGTGCCCCTGCCAAGGATTCATCCGCATCACACACTCAATCCCTGCGCAATCGAGGTGACAGGATTTGAACCTGCGACCTCTGCGTCCCGAACGCAGCGCTATACCAAACTTAGCCACACCTCGAATTTGGTTGTAATCCCTGTATGTGAAATTCACGATATACAGTAAAATACTGCAGTCGTAAAACCACGGTTATTATATTAGCACACTTATTTTTTGTTTGCAAGTCTTTTTGTTAAAATCTTTTCTAACATGTCGAGCGCACGCTTATTTTTCTCAACATCATGCACACGCACAAAGTCCCAGCCTGCCATTCCTGCAAGCACAGAGGTCACCATGGTTCCCTCTTCTCTCTCGGTCACCGGCAGATCTAAGGTAAGACCAATCACTGACTTGCGGGAAGCAGCCAGCAAAAGCGGCATGTCAAAGTCCGAAAAATCTTCCAGATTGGCAAGGATCTCCAGATTCTGCTCATAATCCTTTGCAAATCCAACACCCGGATCAAGGATCATCTGTGCGCGGTCAATCCCCGCGTTCTCACCGATCGCAATGCTGTCGGAAAGATCCTCCTTCACTTCCTTCAGAAAATCCGTATATACTGCTTCCTGGCGATTGTGCATCACGCAGACCGGCACATCATGCTTTGCAATGATCTCAGCCATCGTGCCACATTTCCAGACAGATGTCTGCCCATCCGGTGCAAAAAGCTTATCATAGCGCAGTCCCCAGATATCATTGGCAAGATCTGCTCCCGCCGCAAGTGCCGCATCCATGACCGGTGCCTTGTAGGTATCAATCGAGATCGGAACATCAAAGCGTGCTTTCACCGCCTCAATGATCCCGGTCACACGCGCGATCTCCTCCGGTACAGTGATCTTCTGATAACCGGGTCTTGTAGACTCTCCTCCCACATCAATGATATCCGCCCCCTGCTTCACCATCTCTTCCACATGACGCAGTGCAGCGTCCTTATCGTTAAACCTGCCTCCATCTGAAAAAGAATCCGGAGTTACATTCAGGATTCCCATAATATAAACATGTCCCTGTCCAAAATTAAATTCTCTGTTTCCTATTTCCATATCTTCTTCCTCTCGTCTGTCATTATACTTATCTATCCCATTTTACGGACACGATCTGCATCTGTCCCATTATCTGGACATGATCCTGAAGAAACGATCCTGCATCTCGGCACTCTGCATCTCTCCGCGGACTGCATAGGTCATCGTCTTTGCACCGGGCTTTTTGATTCCACGCATGGTCATGCACATATGCTCTGCCTCGATCATAACGATAACACCTTTCGGCTCCAGATACTTCATGATCTCATCAGCAATCTGTGCCGTCATCTGCTCCTGTATCTGTGGCCGGCGTGCAAAGACCTCCACCGCACGCGGAAGCTTGCTCAGTCCGACTACCTTTCCATCCGGAATATATCCGATGTTCACCGTTCCGTAGAACGGCAGTAAATGATGCTCGCAGACGGAATAAAATGAGATATCCCTCACAACAACCATTTCATTATTCTCGGCGGAAAATGTACGTTCTAACACATCCTTGGCGTTATTGCCGACTCCTCCAAAGATTTCCTTGCACATTTCACTGATCCGCGACGGAGTGTCCAAAAGCCCCTCCCGGTCTACATCTTCGCCGATTCCTTCCAAAAACAGTCTTACCGCCTGTTCAATTTTCTCTTTGTCCATTTTTACTCCAATCCGCTGCAGACATACAGCAGTTTCTTTTCTCAAATACGAACACCATTCTATCAAATATACCGGCTGGTGTCAAAAAAGCGATAGACCTCATGCAGGAAGGACAGACTTCCAAAGATAACGGTTTTATGCCTGTGTCCGTTTCTGGCGATCTCCCGCAATGCCTGTGCCACCGTCTGACAACTTTGCACCGGGATATTTCTTTCGTACCGGCCGCACTTTTCTGTCACGACCGCAGCCAGCTCCTCCGGATCCATTCCGCGCTCTCCTGCCGCTTTCACCGTATAAACATTTGAGGCAAGTGGAAGCATTTCATCCAGGATCTTCTGATATTCTTTGTCCCGGAACACCCCGAATATATAACAAAATCTCTGTGCCGGGAAATAGATCTCCAGTGACTTTTTCAGTGCCGCCGCACCATCCGGATTATGTGCACCGTCCAGAATCAGGAACGGGTCCTTTGAGATCAGCTCAAAGCGTCCCATCCAGCGCGTCCCGCGAAATGCTGTCTGCACCGAACTGATATTCACCTTATGAAATCCGGTCTGCGCCAACAACTTTAATGCCTCGAAGGCAATCACTGCATTTTCCGGCTGATACGCCCCTAACTGCCGAATCTCGAGAGGATATCCCCGATACCGGAAGCTCGTCTTATCAAGGGTATAATCCTTCTGTCTGATCTGTTCCGGCTCTGCCACACGAAGCTTTAATCCCCGGTGCTGGCAGATCTCCTTGAGCATCTCCATCACCGGCTGCTCCTGACGCACGGAAACAACCGGACAACCCGCCTTGATAATGCCAAATTTGTTGGAGGCAATCTCCTCCAATGTATTTCCCAGAAATCCGGTATGATCCCTACTGATCTTTGTAAATACGGTAAGCACCGGCTTCTCGATAATATTCGTGGCATCAGTACTGCCTCCCATACCGACCTCGATCACGGCAACATCCGTATGCCAGCGTACCATCTGCTCAAATGCCATAACCGTCTCAATCTCAAATGCCGTTGGGCTTTCTCCGCCCACCTGTTCCATTTTTCGGACACACTGCGCGATCTGCGTGATCCGTTCCGCCACCTCTTCCTCTGAGATCCACGCCGTATCGGTCCCAAAATGATTTCCCAAGACCCGTTGAATCTGTTCTCTCGGATCAAACAATGCCGGAGACGCAAATCGTCCCACACTGTAGCCGGACATTGCAAGGGCATTTGCAATATACGCCCCCACAGAGCCTTTTCCATTGGTTCCCGCAATATGTACGATGCGAAGCTTTCTCTCCGGATGTCCCATCAACCCGGCAAGCTTCATCACACGATCCAGAGAATAGTCACTGGCAAGTCTCCCCCGGATCTCCTCAATATATGCAGTTGCTTCCTGATAATTCATATGAATCACCGTTCCTCTCACCAAAAAAGGGCTCTGGTAAAAGAGGGTGCTTTATCCCTCCTTTACCGAAGCCCCATAAATATACATTTTATCAATCGATCCAGATGTCAAATATCATAACACCGTAATTATTTGATAATACGAACCTTTAATACACCGTCAATCGCACTGAGCTTCTCTGCAAATGCCTCTGTAGAATCAGAGTCAATATCAAAGATACAGTAAGAATAATCGCCACGGCTCTTATTCGTCATATGAGCGATGTTGATGCCCTCAGAAGAGAATACGTTTGTAAACTGAGTCAGCATGTTCGGAATATTCTTATGTGCTACCGTAATTCTGCCCTTTGTCTCGCAGACACCTGCGTCACATGCCGGATAGTTTACGGAATTGCGGATATTACCGTTCTCCATGAAGTCACGGATCTCCTCCACTGCCATGATCGCACAGTTATCCTCGGACTCCTCGGTAGAAGCACCAAGATGTGGAGTTGCGATAACGTTTGGCATCTTAACAACTGCAGGATTCGGGAAGTCTGTTACATACTTTGCAACCTTTCCGGACTCAAGTGCTTCCTTCATATCGTCATCATTTACCAGAAGATCACGGGCAAAGTTTAATACAACAACACCGTCCTTCATCTGATCGAAGGCAGCCTTGTTCAAAAGCCCCTTTGTCTCCGGCATATACGGTACATGTACTGTAATATAATCACAGGTCTTGTAAAGCTCATCATAGCTCTTGCAGACAGTAATATCTCTGGAAAGTGTCAGCGCATTCTTAACGGAAAGGAACGGGTCAACACCGTACACATCCATACCAAGACGGTTTGCTGCATTGGCTACCAGTACACCGATTGCACCGAGACCGATAACACCAAGCTTCTTTCCCTTAAGCTCGGAACCGGCAAAGTTCTTTTTGGCTTTCTCCATAGATTTAGAGATATTCTCATCGTCTGCGTTTGCCTTAACCCAGTCGATGCCACCAACGATATCACGGGCAGCTAAAAGCATACCGGAGATTAAAAGCTCCTTTACACCGTTTGCATTGGCACCCGGTGTGTTGAATACAACGATACCCTTCTCAGCGCACTTGTCAAGCGGAATATTATTGACACCGGCACCGGCTCTTGCGATCGCGCAGAGCTTATCAGACAGCTCCATATCATGCATTGCAGCACTGCGGACTAATACCGCATCAGCCTGTGCAAAATCCTCTGTCTTTGTATAATCCTCTGTCAGATTATCAAGTCCCACTGCTGCGATGGGATTTAAGCATGTATACTGAAACATTATGCATTCTCCTCCTCAAACTTCTTCATGAACTCTACAAGCTTCTCTACGCCCTCCTTAGGCATAGCATTGTAGATACTTGCTCTCATACCACCTACGGTACGATGACCCTTGAGGTTCACAAAACCAGCCTCCTCAGCCTCTTTTACGAACTTCGCATCCAGATCCTTGTCTCCTGTGACAAACGGAACGTTCATCAGAGAACGGTCTTCCTTCACAACAGTTCCCTTGAACATCTTGCTGGAATCAAGGAAATCGTAAAGGATCTTTGCCTTCTCCTCATTACGCTGCTTCATCACCTCTAAGCCGCCCATCTTCTTGAGCCACTTAAATACCTTGCCACAGATATAGATGCCGTATGCAGGCGGTGTGTTGTAAAGAGAATCTGCATCTGCATGTGTCTTGTACTGAAGCATCGTCGGTGTACCGGGAAGTACATCCTCTGTGATCAGATCCTCGCGAATGATCACGATAACAACACCGGCAGGTCCGATGTTCTTCTGAACACCACCGTAGATCACACCATACTTTGTTACGTCTACCGGCTCAGAAAGGAAGCAGGAAGATACGTCTGCTACAAGAGTCTTTCCCTTTGTATTTGGAAGCTTCTTGTACTTTGTTCCGTAAATCGTATTGTTCTCACAGATATAAACATAATCTGCATCCTCCGAAATTGGCAGATCCGAGCAATCAGGAATATACGAGAATGTCTTATCCTCGGATGAGGCAATCTTGTTTGCCTTTCCATATTTCTGTGCTTCTGTGTAAGCTTTCTTTGCCCACTGTCCGGTTACAATATAATCAGCTACGCCGTTCTTCATCAGATTCATAGGAATCATCGCAAACTGCTGTGATGCGCCGCCCTGAAGGAATAATACCTTGTAGTTATCCGGAATGTTCATTAACTCCCGAAGATCCTTTTCTGCTGTCTTGATAATGTTGTCATATACTTTCGAGCGATGGCTCATCTCCATTACCGACATGCCGGATCCCTGATAATCCAACATCTCATCAGCAGCTTCTTTGAGTACTTCCTCCGGTAATACGGCCGGACCAGCTGAAAAATTATA
>NZ_DBLXSO010000048.1:0-24176 GCF_057878315.1 Jutongia sp.
GGCAGGCAAAATATGATTTCTAAATAACCGGACATAAGAAATATTATGGGCAAATTTCCATCCTTGGTATGGGAAGTCTTAATATATAATATGAGAAAATTATATAAAATTGATAGGAAATAGGCAAATTTTATTGACATATAAACGAATAAAATATAAGCTTAACGGAAGAAAACATTGTGATAATGTCTAAGCACTTAAGAGGACAGAAACGAAAGGTACGAGACAATATGGCGAAAAATCAGAACGCGTATTACAAAGAGATCATGGAAAGTATCGCAAAATACAGAAAGCAGGGCTTTGGCATTGACCAGCTGGAGGAGATCAGACAGGGACTGGAGCATGAGGTCAAGGCATCTGTCTATGCGGATAAAGATTACGTCGCTGTACAGATGCGTCAGATACGTTTTGGATTAGAGGAAGGACTGGATGTCACATTATATAACGATAAACGGTATGACTGGTTTCAAATGGAGGAGATACGTCTTGGCCTGAAGGACGGGGTGGATGCATCGATCTATGCGAAACCTCAATTTTCGTATGAGGTTATGCGTGAGCTTAGAAAGGCTCTGGAGGACCGGATACATCTTGAGAAATATGCCGGTGTCGGTGCTGAGATGTTACGCGAGCTTCATCTGGCAATTCTGGATCATCAGAATATCATTCCTTATATCAAGGCAGGGTATGTACCGGAGCAGTTAAGTGAGATCAGGCGAGCCATGAAAGAGGGCTGTAAGATCGATCCGTATCTGAATACGGCGTACCGTGGAGCGGCGATCCGTGAGATTGTGGAAGGCATGGAAGAGGGACTGGATGTTAAGAAATATGCTGATGTGGAGTATTCCTGGCAGCAGATGCGTGAGATCCGCCTCGGTCTTGAAAAACGTCTTGATGTAACCGTATATTCCAAGAAACTGTACTCCTGGCAGCAGATGCGCGAGATCCGGATCGGACTGGAGGAGAATCTGGATATTTCCGTCTATAAGAGCATGGTTCATTCTGCCACAGATATGCGCAAGATCCGTGTGAAGATGGAAGAGCAGCAGAAGCGGTATGCATCACTTAAAATGTCTGGGAACGGACCGGAGATATCCGACGACCTGGGAGAATTCTGCAAAACACTGCCGAAGAATGCCGTCCGTTTCTTTGTGGATCCGGACAAGCTCAAGGCATATGTCTATGTGGGGGAGACTGCGGAGAGGCTGACAAAGGAGCGGCTGATCGGAGGTCTTTCCGAACATAAGATCGTCAAGGGACTGGATAAGGGTGTCATCAATCAGTTACTTGGCGGAAAGCTGCGCGGTGAGATGGTCGTTGTGGCGAGAGGAAAGCTGCCGGTCCGTGGTGAGGACGGATACTACGAGAGCTTTATTTCTGACAGGGAGCATAACGGTGTGATCGTCAATAAGGATGGGACTGTAGATTATACAAAGGCAGCATTATTTGTAAAGGTTACGGCAGGGCAGAAGCTGTTATTCTATCATGAAGCGAAACCGGGCAAGGACGGCTATACGGTCGAGGGGGCAAAGCTTCGGGCTGCTTCCGGCAGGGAGAAGGTGCGTATTAAGGGGAGAGGCTTTAAGCTTCTGGAGGATAATAAGACCTATTTGGCGGAGGAGAATGGCTGTGCAATACTGGAGGATTCCGTTTTGAAGGTGATGCCGCTTCTGGAGCTTGGAGATACCGCCAATCTGATGGGAGAGGTTTCCTATGACGGTGCGGTACATATTACGGGAGATGCCGGTGGCAATCTGCATGTGATCGCTTCCGGAGATATCATGGTAGATGGCTTCATTGAGAATGCGGTGCTTGAGAGTGCCGGAGATATCCTTGTCAGGAAGGGAGCCAATGGAAATGGTGTTGCGAAGCTTGTCGCCGGCAAGACGGTCATGGGACGTTTCTTTGAAAATACAGCCATTCAGGCGGAGACGATCATTGCGAATTACTTCTTCCGATGTAATCTGTATGCCGAGAAGGTGGTACGGGTCAGCGGCATGGGTGGAAGCATTGCCGGAGGCTCTGTTTATGCAGGCTTTAGTATTGAGGCAGGCACGGTTGGCAACCGTAATGGTATCCGGACGGATATTCAGCTTGGCTACGACAAGGACAGACCCGGCATTGACTATTCCGGACAGCTTGGCGAGATTGAGAGCCAGCTTACCATCTTAAATAATGCTCTGGATGAATATAAGGAAAAGTATCCGCCGGAGGAGCGTAATATGATGCCGATCTTCTTGAAGATCGAGAATGCCGTTTACACCAAACAACAGGAAAAAAGCGATGTGGAGAAGCTGATCGCACAGCAGCTTGAGGAAAGGAAAAAGGCGAAGCAGGCATATATCAAAGTATACAATATGCTGTATGAAGGAACGAATGTTACGATCAACAACGTTGTATATAGCGCAGATACCAAGAAATGTGTTATGATCAAGAATGTAGCCGGCAGAATCGTTGTACAGAATCTGCAGGGCTGATGAAGTGGATTACGAAGGATGTGACCATAAGATCCATCTGCTGTAATAGAGAAAAGTAAGCAGAATAAAGAAATGAGGTACTAATGGGAGAAAAAATATTAATTGTCGATGACATTGAACTGAACCGCGAGATTCTTGCCGTAGCTCTGGGAGATACTTACCCTGTGCTTGAGGCAGGCAATGGCAATCAGGCAATTGAAATCTTGAGGGAGCATTCAGAAGATATCGCAGCGATCCTTCTGGATCTGATCATGCCGGAGAAGGACGGCTATGCTGTTTTACAATTCATGAAGGAATCTGAGCTGTTAGAGAGTATACCGGTGTTAGTTATCAGTGCAGAGTCAAAGACAGAGGTTGAGAGAGAATGTCTGGAGCTTGGCGTTTCCGAATTTATCCGGAAGCCGTTCGACAGTGTGACAGTGCGCAGCCGTGTCAAGAATATCGTGGATCTGTTTAAGTACAAAAACAGGCTGGAAGAAAAGGTGCGGATACAGACAGATAACCTGAAGCGGCAGAACAAGCTTTTGGAGCAGCAGACGATCAAGATCAAGGAGAATAACGAAAATATTATTGATGTACTTGGTACTGTTGTAGAGTACCGTAATCTGGAGAGTGGTGAGCACATCAAGCGTGTGAAGGGCTTTACGAGGATCCTCGCAGAGTGTGCTGCCCAGAAGTATCCGGAGTACAGTCTGACCCCGGAGAAGATCGATATTATCGTAGCGGCAAGTGCACTGCATGATATCGGTAAGATCACGATCAGGGACAGTGTACTTTTGAAGCCGGGCAGGCTTGATAAGGACGAGTTTGAATATATGAAATCCCACACGGTGAAGGGCTGTGACATTCTGGAGCAGATCGACGGCGCATGGGACGATGAATATGCGAAGGTGAGCCGTGCAATCTGCCGTTATCACCATGAGAGATACGATGGAAAGGGATACCCGGACGGACTGATCGGAGAGAAAATTCCTCTGGAGGCACAGCTTGTGTCGGTAGCGGATGTATACGATGCGCTGGTCAGTGAGAGAATTTATAAGGATGCCATTGAGAAGGAGAAGGCATATCATATGATCCTGATGGGAGAATGTGGTGTATTTTCCCCAAAACTGATGGAGTGTTTCAGGGAATCCAAAGAAGAGTTTGAAGCGTTAGCAAGAAAATATGAAATGATACATGAGGAGTAATGTGATGACAGTAAAGGAATGTTATGAGAAGATGGGAGCCAATTACGAAAATGTACTGAGCCGTCTGGGCGGAAGCGAGGCTCTTGTGAAGAGGCTTGTGTTAAAGTTTTTAGATGATGCCAGCTATCAGAAGCTGGAGGAGCAGCTTTTGAATAAGAATGTTGAGGAGGCCTTCCGTGCGGCGCATACCCTGAAGGGGGTCTGCTTAAACCTCGGCTTTGACAATCTGTTTACCGTATGCTCCGATCTGACGGAGAAGCTTCGTGCCAAGGAGTTGGACGGAGCTGACGAGCTGTTTGCAAAGGTAAAGGAGCAGTACGAGATTACAGTAGCTGCAGTGAAGAATCTGGATTAGGCTTGCGGATCTGTCGCAGTATTTTGCGGAAGGGATTTCACGGCAAACTATTTTATTCCCTGATGCGGACATGCAGGAGGGGTTCTGTCCCATTTTGGGGAGAGTGAGAATATATAGATTGAAGCAGAGGGATGATAGAGTGAAAACAGACAAGAAGCGATTGTGTGTGGGAATACTGGCACATGTTGATGCCGGGAAAACAACATTATCAGAGGCATTGTTATATACCTGTGGTGTGATCCGCAGTCTGGGAAGAGTGGACAACCAGGATGCTTTTCTGGATACCTATGCGATGGAGAAAGAACGCGGGATCACTATTTTTTCCAAACAGGCAGTGCTTCAGACCGATGAACTGGAGATATCACTTCTTGACACGCCGGGACATGTGGATTTTTCGGCGGAGATGGAGCGGACTCTTCAGGTGCTTGATTATGCAATTCTCGTGGTGAGTGGCATGGATGGCGTGCAGGGGCATACGAGAACACTGTGGCAGCTTCTGGATCGTTACCGGGTGCCGACTTTTTTATTTGTCAACAAAATGGATCAGCCGGGGACGGATGCACAGACGTTGTTAGCGGAGCTGAAGGAAACGTTGTCGGATGGCTGTACTGATTTTGGGACAGAGGATAAGAACGATCTCTATGAGAATGCGGCACTTTGTGCGGAAGATCTTCTGGATACCTTTCTGGAGACCGGAGAGGTTGCAGAGGAAGAGATTGCCGGGTTGATCAGGGAAAGAAAGCTGTTCCCGTGTTATTTTGGATCGGCACTGAAAATGGATGGGGTAGACCGGTTACTTTCCGGTATTACCACATATACGAAGAGTCCCAAATATGGGACAGACTTTGGAGCGAGAGTTTTTAAGATTCTTCGGGATATTCAGGGAAACCGTCTGACCTATCTGAAGGTGACCGGTGGAGATTTGTCCGTAAAGGATCTGGTAGATTATATGCCGCAGGAGAAGGAAAGCGTGCGTCTGTCAGAGAAGGTGAATCAGATCCGGATCTATTCCGGCGAGAAGTTTGAGGCAGTGGACTGTGCGCCGGCAGGCTGTGTCTGTGCGGTTACAGGTCTTACCGCCACATATCCGGGACAGGGACTTGGTGTGCAGGAGGATGCGGTGGAGCCGCTTTTAGAACCGGTGCTTACTTACCGGATGGAGCTTCCGGACGAGGTGCATCCGGCAGCCTTTCTGCCAAAGCTTCGTATGCTTTCGGAGGAGGATCCGATGCTGCATATCGTCTGGTCAGAGGAGCTTCAGGAGATACAGGTCCAGGTTATGGGAAAGGTACAGCTTGAGATCCTGCAGACGCTCATTAAGGATCGTTTTGATGTGCTTGTTACCTTTGGCGCCGGAAGGATTGTGTATAAGGAGACGATCGCAGACCGTGTGGAGGGTGTCGGACATTTCGAGCCGCTGCGCCATTATGCAGAGGTGCATCTGATCTTAGAGCCGGGAGAACCGGGAAGCGGGGTGCAGTGTCTGCTCGGCTGTAGCGAGGAGCAGCTTGACCGGAACTGGCAGAGACTGATCCTGACCCATTTGGAGGAACGAACGCACAGAGGTGTGCTGACAGGGTCGGCACTGACGGATGTAAAGATTACAGTGGCAGGCGGCCGCGCCCATCAGAAGCATACAGAGGGCGGTGATTTCCGACAGGCAACGTACCGTGCCGTGCGTCAGGGGCTGATGCAGGCGCAGTCGGTGCTGTTAGAGCCATATTATGATTTTGTGCTGGAGGTTCCGGCAGAGAATGTCGGACGTGCGATGACGGATATGAGCCAGAAGGAGGCAGAGGTTTCGTCTCCGCAGCTGCATGGAGATACGGCAGTGTTAAAGGGGAGAGGACCGGTTTCTACACTTTGGGATTATGCCGGAGAGCTTGCAGCATATACAAAGGGAGAAGGTCATCTTTCCTGTGTGACCGGCGGCTATGGACCGTGTCACAATGCACAGGAGGTGATCGAGCAGAACGGTTATGACCCGGAGGAGGATATGGCCAATCCGACCGGCTCTGTTTTTTGCAGTCATGGCTCCGGTTTTTATGTGGAATGGGACAAAGTGCCGGAATATATGCATGTGGAAAGTGTGCTGGATCCGGGTTCGGCTGCGGAGTATGAGCAGTATGCATGGACAGAATATCAGATCAGGCGGGAGCGTAAGGAAAGTGAAGGGGAGCAGTGGATCGGCGTGGATGAGGTCGATGCGATTCTTGACAGAACCTTTAATGCCAATAAGAAAGAGGGGTTTACACCGCATAAGGGAATCTCACACAGGACAAGGCGTAATGTCGGACAGCCAAGTGTCCGTGAATATGGACAGAGTGCAAAGAAGCCTGCCGTGAAAAAAGAAAAATATCTTCTGGTAGACGGTTATAATGTGATATTTGCCTGGGAAGAATTAAATGAACTTGCAAAGGTAAATATTGACGGGGCAAGAGGACGTCTGATGGATATTCTCTGTGATTATCAGGGAATCAGAAAATGCAATCTGATCGTTGTGTTTGATGCGTACCGGGTGCAGGGGCATCCGACCGAGATCCTCGATTATCACAATATACATGTGGTTTATACGAAGGAGGCGGAGACTGCCGATCAGTTTATTGAGAAGTTTGCTCATGAAAATGGGGCGAAATATGATGTAACGGTGGCAACCTCCGATGGACTGGAGCAGATCATCATACGCGGACAGGGCTGTGGTCTGATCTCGGCAAGAGAGTTTGAAAAGGAAGTGGCGTCTGTGCAGGCGCATGTCCGGACAAGGCTTGAGGAACAAAGAAGTGGTGGTAATACATTGCTTGACAGTCTGTCACAGGAGGAGCGGGATGCGATTGAGGTATTTCGCGAGAAGGAAGAGAATAAGCAGAATTACGCGAAAGTGTTCTTAGAGAAGGAATAGAATGGGATGCCGTGGATGTGAAGGAAAACGGTTAGAAAGGGAAGATGTATATGGAGCAGGAGAAGCTTGAGAGAGTACAACAGGAAGTCAATCAGGTGATTCAGGGAAAATCAGATGTTGTACGAAAGGTGTTTGCGGCGATGCTTGCCGGAGGTCATATTCTGATGGAGGATATTCCGGGAGTTGGAAAGACGACACTTGCAACGACCTTTGCAAAGACGCTTGATCTGCGTTATCACAGAGTGCAGTTTACGCCGGATGTTCTGCCAAGTGATATTCTTGGTTTTTCGATGTATCAGAATAAGACCGGTGAGTTCGAGTTTCATCCGGGTTCGATTTTCTGTAATCTGTTTCTGGCAGATGAGATCAACCGTACCTCTCCGAAAACGCAGTCAGCCCTGCTTGAAGTTATGGAGGAGAGACAGGCGAGCGTGGAGGGAAAGACATGGGCACTGCCGGATCCGTTTTTCGTGATCGCAACGCAGAATCCGAGCGGCTCCTCGGGAACACAGTTTCTGCCGGAGTCCCAGCTGGATCGTTTTATGATCTGTCTTTCTATGGGATATCCGTCTCATCAGGACGCCGTGTCGATCTTAAAAGGCGAGGTATGGAAGCAGGCGCAGGAACGCAGACGGGTGCTTACGGCAGAGGAATTAAAGCAGCTCCAGAAAGAAACAGAGCAGATCTATGTTCATGATGCTGTGTATGATTATATTGTTTCTTTAGTGGAGGAAACGAGAAAACCGGGACTTTTTGCGGAGGGTGCCAGTCCGAGAGCGTCAATCGCACTGCTTCGCATGGCGAGAGCGATGGCACGTCTTGAGGGAAGGGATTTTGTGACGGCGCAGGATGTACAGAGCGTGTTAAAAGAGGTGCTGGGTCACCGTGTGAAGCTTGGGACAAGAGCAAGAGCGGAGGGGATGGATACGGCGGAATGCATCCGCGAGCTGATCCTGAATGTGAAAAGCCCGCGCAGTTAGGAGGCGGTTTGTATGGAAGAGAAAAGAAGGATTCGTCTGCGGTGGCGGAGACTGGTGTGCTATCTTTTGATCCTTCTTGCAGCCGCCAGCTGTTATATCGTGCTTCGAAGTTATCTTCTTCTGATGGTTGTGCTGCTTCTCGTTGGAGTGCTTGCCGTGTCTGTTTATGGCGCATGCAGGCTCGCCGAAAGCATACAGGTGGTACTTCGTTTTTCGGAAAGACAGGTTATACAGGGGGAAACACTGGAACTTAAGGCGGAGCTTACGGGAAGGCGATGGATATCATTAGAATGTCTGCTTTCGCTTACTGCTGAGAATATTTTTCTGGAAAGCAGCAGCCCGTTTGAAATCTCTCTGCCGGTCCGGGCAGATCGTATGGAAACCTGCAGTATTCCGTTAAGGGTCAAGCGTTTGGGATACTTCCGCGTAAAGGCAGAACGCATCCGGGTGCGCGATCTGCTGGGAATTTTGGAGATCGCAGTGCCGGCTCTGGCAGACTGTGAGACCTCCGTGATCCCTAGGATCACAGTTGCGAAGGCGCAGATGACGCCGGGACTTTTGGCGGGGATGTCAGAGAATGAGGAAAGTCACAGAAAGGGAAGTGATTTCTCGGAGGTGAATGATATCCGTGCTTATATTCCGGGGGATAAGCTGCGGGATATTCACTGGAAGCTTTCGGCAAAGCAGGCTGAGCTTATGGTCAAGGAGCGTGTCAGCATGACAGGCGCGCAGATGATGATCCTTTTGAAGCTTTCCGGGAACAAGCAGGAAGCGGAAGAGCTGATACAGAAGTTTGCCGATATGGCAGGGATGTTTCTGTTCCGCAAAACACCCATATGTCTGCTGATCTGGAATGCCGGTTCATACACCTTTGAGGAGTATGGCTGTGACAATATGGAGGAATTAAAGCGGGCATTTGCGGCAATTTTGCGTGTTCCCCTTTCTGCAAGGGCTGAGGAACAGCAGCTGCAGTATCTGAAAAACTGCTATCCGTTTTTAGGGACATATCTTTGTATGGAATACATGGATGGTCAGGTACAGGTGGTGATGCGGGATAATGTTTAGAAGAAAAAAGAACAGGGATGAAATAACGAACATAGAACTGACCGAGGGAATGATGATCTGTCCGGAATATCAGGGCAGTGAGAACCGGATGAAAACGCTTCTTTTGAAGGGCGTTCTGGTCTATCTGCTTGTGATGGGGGTGATGGGCTCGTATCTGTCAGCACTTGATATCCGTTTTTCGTGGGTGGCTCTGCATGTGGTGATCTTTCTTTGTACCATGTACTGTGCCGCTCTTTATTACAGTAAACTATGGCAGGATTTCGGTTATCTGTTGCTGCTGGGGGCGATGGCAGCAGGGGGTTGTTTTCTCGGAAAATATATCAACAGTGGATTTTATTCGGTGGCAAATGATCTTTCGGAGGCAGCTTCGGAGTTCTTTGACAGTAATGCGATGCGCTCTTACGGAGAACAGGTCGGAAACCGTTATTTTGCAGTGACGGTCTCCATGAGCTACATCGGTTGTGTCTGCTGCGTGATCGCCAATATTCTGGTGTCGCGGAAGATGCGCTGTGGAATTGTTCTTCTTGCGGCGGCGGGAACGCTTGCTATGCCGCTTTATCTGGAGAAGGAACCCTCTTTTTTATACACGGTCATGCTGCTTGCGGGCACAGTTTTGTGCTTTATGATCCGAAGCGGCGGTCATTACCGGCTGACGTTTGATAACCATGCTTATACATGGAAAGAAAAGAAGCGAAGGATGGACTATGTCTATTCGTCTGCCGGGCTGGCGCAGTTAATCTGTGCTGTTTTGACCGGAAGTGTGTTGCTGCTTGGTGTGGCAAATCTTTTGTATCCGCGCACGCTGCATCAGCAGATCCGTGGAACGAGCCAGATGAAAAAGGATTCCCTGGAAATCGTTGAAAACGTATCGATGCTTGGAATCGCCGGTCTGTTTAATTTCTACCCGAATACCGGCGGACTGACGAGTGGAACACTCGGCGGTGTCAGTGCGATCCGTTATGATTATGAGACGGATCTTAAAATACGTTTTGCACCGTATACCCAGAACCGTATTTATTTTAAGAGCTTTACCGGAAATGAGTATCTGCCGTTTCGGAACCGCTGGCAGAGGCAGACGGATGAAACGGGACAGGCTGTGGCGGAGCGCGTGGATATCACTACAGACCGCATGAAGAATAATTATCGGAAAGGTAAGAAGAATACAGGAAAAGGAAAGATCGCTGTGAAAAATGTGGCAGCAGCAACGGGAGTGTATCTGCCGTATTATTCGGAGAATATCAGTCAGGAGGTTTATCCGGGGGCGGAGCTTATCTACACATTTTATCCGTCTCTTTTCGGACAGAAGCTTAAAGGGTTATCTGATGAGAGAAAGCAGGCACTTGCAGACTGGCGGGATGTGCCGGAGGAGGATATGAAGGCAGTTTCTTCACTGTGTCAGGCAGCAGGACTGTCGGGATCGCTTAGTGTCCGGGAAAACGTACAGAGGCTTGCACAGTATTATCAGGAAAATATCCCGTACTCTTACCGCCCCGGGGCAACGCCGTATCAGGAGGATTTTGTGAATTATTTCCTTACGAAAAACAGGCGCGGCTATTGTGCACACTTTGCAAGTGCGGCAACACTGGCATTTCGTTATATCGGAATTCCGGCGCGTTATGTGGAGGGCTACGCGGTGGATCCGCAGGATGTATCGGAGGAAGGTACGATCGAGTACGATGAGAAATACGAGGCTTATTATGAAGGAACATCCGAGGTTGGAAAGACTGCCGTTGTGTCCGTAAATGTGACTGATGCCAACGCACATGCGTGGGTGGAGGTCTATGATGAGTCGCTCGGCTGGCAGGTGGCAGATGTAACACCGGTGTCCGGCGAAAAGGAAGAGGATAATGGTTTATGGAAGAGAATTTTAAATTTCCTGGGAGCCGGCGGAAATTCGCAGGATGATACCGGAGGCAAGGCATCCGGTAATGACACTTCACCGATCGTGCAGCAAATGAAGAGGACAAGCATATACATTTCCGTGGTTGTGGCGGCAGTGCTTGTCACAGCATTTCCGGTGATGATCTGTGGAAAGCATGTGGTGTGGTTGTGGCACTTCTGGCGCAGTGACCGGAATGACAGGCTGATCCTTGTTTATCAGAGGAGGTTGAAGCATATTGCCGTAAGGCATCCTTCCTTAACAGAAAATAAAAATTATAAAGATCAGTTAAATTGGCTTGTCAGGCATGGATATTGGCAGGCGGATGTGGTAAGATTGGAAAAGGCTGTTTCTATTTTGGAAAAAGCCGGCTTTTCAAAGCAGACCGTGAGCAGTCAGGAGTATAAGCTGATCCGGTCAGGTTTTTGCAGAAATAATAAAAGTGCCGGGGCAGATGCCGGCAGGAAGTGAGGTTGATAATGAATCAGGAAAATACAGAATTATTCTTTGGTGATGAGCAGGATGTTATCCTTACACTTGAGGTGGAGGATGGCACTGAGATCAAGGTGACTCCGCTTGCAAGCTTTGAGATTGAGGAGCTTGGAACAGAGTATGTCATTGCAGCTGAATTGGAGGACGATGAGGAGACGATGACCGGTGAGGTTCAGATTCTGAAGTATGAGGAGGATGAGAACGGAGAAGCAGCCATGTCATCCATCGAGGACGAGGAGGAGCTGGAGCTTGCTGCAGATGCATGCCGCCAGATCATAAAGAGCGGCGCAATTGAAGGCTTTGAGATCGAAGTCGATGAGGATGATGAGGATTCTGAGGAGTACAATGAGGATTATCTGAGTGACATTAAAAACATGATCCCGGGCATTTCCATTGAACAGGAAGAGTAGTAAGGATGCCGCCTGCGTCATATTTTGACAATCAAATCGAAATGTACTATAATTTCACATAGTTTTTTACAAAAGAAAGCAGGATGACAGGTTCTGTTGGGTGAGGAAGGGTATACGATGGAGAAAAAGAGACTGCTGTTGGTGGATGATGATCAGGTGGCGCGCGAATTGATCGAGGAGTTTATGCAGTACGACTGTGACTGCATTTCCACACAGAATGGAGTGGAGGGATTTTCCTATCTTGAGAGAAACCCGGGACAGATCGATTTGATCGTGACGGATCTGGTCATGTTGGTGATGGATGGCTTTGAACTGATCCGGCGTGCACAGGAGCATCCTCTCAATAAGAATATCCCGATTTTAGTCATCGCCTCATCGGATCGTCAGGAGGATATCAGGAAGGCGTTTATGCTTGGTGCGGACGATGTTATCTTGAAACCGCTAGAGGCGGACATCGTGAAGAAACGTGTGAATAACATGTTTGATATCGCCGATTCCAGAGGCATTCACAATGTGATGGAGGATCTTGTAAGGATCGAGATTGAAGAGAACATCGAAAGCCTCGGAATCTGTCCGTGTCCCCTGTGCAGACGTGATCTGATGACGCTTGCGCTGAATAATGTGCCACCGAAGTATGTCAATACCGAGAAGGGGGCGATCATGTCGAAGGTGGGAAGCATGAGCAGCACAGAGCGTATCAAGCTTCTGGCGGAGATTGCCCGCTATGCGGAGATGGTTCGGGATTATCCGCGGCATGCTCCGGTGCAGAGTGACATTGCGCAGTAGAGTGGTTATGTGATGTAGATAAGGGGATGGATCCCTTACAATAAAATACGGCACTGACAAGTGTCTTTTAATGGAGGCAGAAATGAAAGTATCTAAGTTGGTAGGTTCACGGTTTAAAGAAAGACCGGCGGATTGTGTGATCGACAGCCATGCACTGATGGTGCGCGGCGGTTATATGAAGTATGTGGGAAATGGTATTTTTTCAGAGTTTCCGACACTGAGAAGGATTACCGCAAAGATTGAGAATATCATCCGGAGCGAGATGGATGCGATTGACGGACAGGAGGTTTTATTCCCGGTTGTTCTTCCTGCTGATCTGTGGGAGGAGTCCGGAAGATATGAGAGCGTAGGAAGTGAGCTTCTTCGTTTTACGGACCGCAATAATGCAAAGCATGTCCTTGGTATGACACATGAGGAGGCAGCTGTTCATCTGGTTCGCGAATATGCGCAGACTTATACAAAGTATCCGTTTATGATCTATCAGTTCCAGAGAAAGTTTCGTGATGAGGCAAGACCTCGTGCCGGAATGATTCGCGTACGTGAGTTTACTATGAAGGATGCTTATTCATTCCATACATCACAGGAGGATCTGGAGCGTTATTATGATATCGCTTATAAGGCATATAACCGCATCTTCCAGAAAGCCGGTATCCCTGAGGTTGTTACTGTGGCATCCGATTCCGGCATGATGGGAGGAAGTCTTTCTCATGAGTATATGCTTCTGACACCGGTTGGAGAGGATTCCATCGTACTTTGTACCGAGTGTGATTACCGTGCAAATATGGAGGCTGCCAAGACGATCGTTGAGAATAAGCCGGGTCAGGCAGAGGAGCTTGAATGCATCGAGACACCGGACTGCAAGACGATCGAGGATGTATGTGCATTCTTAAAGAGTGATGTGGAGACATCCTGCAAGGCAGTTGTATATCAGAAGAACTCTGACGATACCTATGTGGTTGCATTTGTCAGAGGAGATTATGAGATCAACGAGACAAAGCTTCGTAACCTTGTCGGTGAGGAGATCCATGCGGCAGATATCACAGACGACTGTGGACTGGTTGCCGGTTATATCGGACCATATCAGATCACAGACAAGGCAGAGGTATATATCGATGTGTCCTTAAAGGGTATTGAGTCCATGATTGCCGGTGCCAATAAGGAGGGCTATCATTATAAAGGTTTAAACCTTGCGCGTGAGCTTGGAGAGGTAACATACCATGATATTTCCAAGATACGTGAGGGTGGTATCTGTCCTTGCTGCGGAAAGTCTTCGATCACGATCAAGCGTGGTATTGAGGTTGGTAATATTTTCCAGCTTGGTACAAAGTATACTAAGTCTATGAATATGCAGTATACAGACGAGAATGGTGAACTTCAGTATCCGATCATGGGCTGCTATGGTATCGGTGTCGGTCGTCTGGCAGCATCCATTTGTGAGGCAAAGCATGACGATTACGGTCCGATCTGGCCGATCTCTATTGCTCCATGGGAAGTGGAGGTATGTTGTCTTCGTGTGGATGATGAGGAGACGAAGAAGGTTTCTGATGAAATGTATCAGAAGTTGACAGACGCAGGCGTGGATGTGATCTACGATGACCGTGATGTACGTCCGGGCGCAATGTTCTCCGATGCCGATCTGATCGGTGCACCGATCCGTGTTGTTGTCAGCCCGAGAAACTTAAAGGAGTCCTGCATTGAGCTTGCAACAAGAGATAAGTCTTACAAGGAGATGGTTCCGGTTGAGGAGGCATTCGATGCAGTGCTTCGTCTGAAACAGAAGCTGTTTGATGACATTAATGCAAAGGTAGAAGCATACGAATAAAAAAGCTGTCATCGGAAGGCGAATAGAACGATAAGGATAGTTGTTTTGCTGTGCGAAGGCGCGGTGGAACAACTATTCGCATTTTATTGGGGGTTAGATATGATTAACTTGATCGCAAAGCACTGGATCGTCAACTACAAAGAATATCAGGACAGGGTCGTACGGCAGAAGTATGGTATTTTGTGCGGCATTGTCGGGATCTGTCTGAACATCTGTCTGTTTGCGTGGAAGCTCTTAGCAGGATGGCTGAGTCAGTCGATCGCAATTACGGCTGATGCGTTTAACAACTTGTCGGATGCGGGCTCGTCCCTGATCCTTTTGTTTGGGTTCCGGCTTGCGGGGCAGAAGCCGGATTCGGAGCATCCCTTCGGGCACGGCAGACTGGAATATGTGGCAGGACTGATCGTTTCTATGATCATTATACTGATGGCGGTGGAGCTGATGCGTACCTCGGCCGGCAAGATTCTGCATCCGGAGGAGGTCTCATGGCATGTATGGACACTTGTGGTGCTGATCGTTTCAATTCTTGTGAAAATGTATATGTTTCTTTATAACCGCACCATTGGCAATAAGATCGCAAGTGCCGCGATGAGAGCAACGGCATTGGACAGCATCAGCGATGCAGTGGCAACCTTCGTGGTACTGCTATCCACCATTATTTCTCATTTTACAGGTCTTCAGATCGATGGCTGCTGTGGTCTTTTGGTTGGGCTGTTTATTCTCTATGCGGGGATCAGTGCGGCAAAGGATACGATCAATCCGCTTTTGGGACAACCGGCAGAGGAGTGCTTTGTGGAGAAGGTGCATGAGATTGTTCTTTCACACAAGGAGATCCTTGGAATGCATGATCTGGTGGTACATAATTACGGACCGGGGCGTATCATGCTTTCCCTGCATGCGGAGGTGCCGGTGGACGGAAGTCTTGCCGAGCTGCATGAGGTGGTCGATGAGGTGGAGCATCAGCTTTCGGATCAGCTGGGCTGTTCTGCTGTGATCCATATGGATCCGATCTGGGCGAGTGATGAGGAGTCTCTGACCATGAAAAAGGAGATGGAGGAAGATTTAAAGCTGATGGATCCGGGACTTTCGCTGCATGATTTCAGAATGGTGCGGTGTACCGGACATATAAGACTGTTTTTTGATATTCAGGAGCCGTACTCCTGCCGGATTGACGAGAAGGAGTTGATTGAGCGGCTTCAGAGGCATGTGAAGGAGAATCATCCGGGCGTGGAGCTTGTGATCTGTGTGGACCGTACTGCATAGAAAATTTCATTTCGGGAAAAAAACTTCAAAGATTTACAGAAATCAGCTTTTGTGATATGATTAAAAAAGTTTTGTCAGGTTTGACCTGGTTGTATTAAGAGAATGGAGGCAATTAAATTATGGGAATGACAATGACGCAGAAGATTTTAGCGGCACATGCAGGATTGGAGTCTGTTCAGGCGGGACAGCTTATCATGGCAGATCTTGATCTCGTTCTTGCTAACGATATTACCGGTCCGGTAGCGATTCACGAGGTTGAAAAGCTCAACAAGAAGACAGTATTTGATAAAGATAAAATTGCCCTTGTTCCGGATCACTTTACACCAAATAAAGATATCAAGTCTGCGGAGCACTGCAAGTGTGTCCGTGAATATGCCAAGGCGCATGATATTACGAATTATTTTGAGGTAGGACAGATGGGTATCGAGCATGCGCTTGTTCCGGAGAAAGGACTGATCGTAGCGGGAGATGTCTGCATCGGTGCAGATTCCCACACATGTACATACGGGGCACTGGGTGCATTCTCTACAGGTGTAGGAAGTACAGATATGGGCTGTGGTATGATCACCGGACAGGCATGGTTCAAGGTTCCTTCTGCAATCAGAATCGAGCTGACCGGTAAGCTTTCCAAGTGGGTCAGCGGTAAGGACGTGATCCTTCACATCATCGGTATGATCGGTGTGGATGGTGCACTGTATCGTTCTATGGAGTTTGCGGGAGACGGTGTTGCAAGCCTTTCCATGGATGACCGTTTCTCTATTGCCAATATGGCGATCGAGGCAGGTGCCAAGAATGGTATTTTCCCGGTAGATGAGCAGACTATCGCTTATATGAAGGAGCATTCTACAAAGGAATATAAAGTATTTGAGGCAGATGAGGATGCCGAGTACGATGAGGTGATCAAGATCGACTTAAGCACCTTAAAGCCAACGGTTGCATTTCCGCATCTTCCGGAGAATACCAAGACGGTTGATGAGGCAGGAGACGTTACGATTGATCAGGTTGTCATCGGTTCCTGTACAAACGGACGTATTTCAGATCTGAGAGAGGCTGCAAGCGTATTAAAGGGCCGCAAGGTGGCAGACGGTATCCGTGCGATCGTGATACCGGCAACACAGAGCATTTATATGCAGGCAATCGAGGAAGGTCTTGTACAGACATTTATCGAGGCTGGAGCAGTGGTAAGTACACCGACATGCGGACCTTGTCTCGGCGGTCACATGGGCTGTCTGGCAAAGGGCGAGCGCGCTGTTTCCACGACGAACCGTAACTTTGTGGGACGTATGGGACATGTAGAGTCTGAGGTATACCTTGCAAGCCCGGCAGTTGCTGCGGCAAGTGCAGTTACCGGTAAAATTTCCCAGCCATCTGATCTGGGTCTGTAGAATAGAGAATGGAGGATTAACTATGAAAGCATGTGGTACAGTTCATAAATATGGAGATAATGTAGATACAGACGTAATCATTCCTGCACGTTATCTGAATTCATCAGATCCGGCAGAGTTAGCCAAAAGCTGTATGGAGGATATCGATCCGGACTTCGTTAACAGAGTAAAGAAGGGGGATATCATGGTAGCCAACAAGAACTTTGGATGCGGTTCATCCAGAGAACATGCACCGATCGCGATCAAGGCTTCCGGGATCAGCTGCGTTATTGCAGAGACATTTGCGCGTATCTTTTACAGAAATGCCATTAACATCGGACTTCCGATCATCGAGTGTCCGGAGGCGGCGAAGGAGATCGAGGCAGGAGATACGGTTGAGATCGATTTTGACAGCGGTGTGATCGTGGACAAGACAAAAGGAACACAGTATCAGGGTCAGGCATTCCCTCCGTTCATGCAGAAGATCATCAAGGCAGAGGGATTAGTGAATTATATCAACAGCAATTATACAGAGTAATCTGGGATAAGGAGAGTAAACATGGTATTTGGAGTGATTCTTGCCGGCGGTGTCGGCAGCCGCATGGGAAATGTTGAGAAGCCGAAGCAGTTTTTGAAGATTGGAGGAAAGCCGATCCTCATTCACACGGTAGAAAAGTTTTTGATGCATGATTCGTTTCAGGAGCTGATTGTTCTGACTCCGATGGAGTGGATCGAGCATACCAAGAACCTTCTGAAAAAGTATCTCGGAGAAGCAGGAGCAGCTGTCAAGGTGTTACGGGGAGGTTCTACACGTAATGAGACGATCATGAATTCCATTGCTTATATTGAGGAAAACTATGGACTGGATGATGATACACTGATCGTAACACACGATTCGGTTCGTCCGTTCCTGACATATCGTATCATCGAGGAGAATATCAAGTATGGTCTTCAGTACGGTGCCTGTGATACGGTAATCCCGGCAACTGATACGATTGTACACAGCGAGGACGGAAAGGTGATCACCTCTGTTCCGGATCGTTCCAAGATGTATCAGGGACAGACTCCACAGACTTTTGGCGCCAAGAAGCTCAAGGAGTTATATCTGTCACTGACCGAGGAGGAGAAGGAGATCCTTACCGACGCGTCCAAGATCTTTGTGATCAAGGGAGAACAGGTTTATCTTGTCGAGGGAGAGGTATATAATACCAAGATCACATATCCATATGATCTGAGAGTTGCAGAATCATTGCTGAATGATCCGAAGAACGGAAAGTAAATGAACAGGAAATAGTTTGTGCCGAAGGGCAGAAAGGATTTTTATGTTAAATACGATATATCGTTTAGTGGCACCCCGTAGATTTGAGATTGCATTTCAGGATATCAGTCTGCAGGGAGATGAAGTAATCGTCAGACCGACACATTTGTCGATCTGTCATGCAGATCAGCGCTATTATCAGGGCGCAAGACCGGCAGAGGTACTCGCTAAGAAGCTTCCGATGGCTTTAATCCATGAAGGAATCGGAGATGTTGTATACGACCCGCAGGGGATCTTTAAGCCGGGGGACAGCGTGATCATGATCCCCAACACACCGGTAGAGAAGGATGACGTGATCGCAGAGAATTATCTGCGTTCCAGCAAGTTCCGTGCCAGTGGCTTCGATGGCTTTATGCAGGAGCATGTCGTTCTGACACACGACAGGGTTGTGGCACTCGATCCGTCGATCGACAAGGTGATCGCCGCATTTACAGAGCTGGTATCCGTCAGCATGCATGCGGTACTCCGTTTTGATCGTTTCGCACATAAGCGCCGTAACATAGTCGGTATCTGGGGCGATGGTAACCTTGGCTATATCACATCTGTGTTATTTAAGGCAACCTTTCCGGATACAAAGCTTTATATTTTCGGCGTAAGTGAGGAGAAGATGTCCTCCTTTACATTTGCGGATGCAACCTTCAATGTCAATGACATTCCGAAGGACATGCTCGTAGACCATGCCTTTGAGTGCGTGGGTGGAGCAGCTTCCCAGAGTGCGATCAATCAGATGATCGATTATATCCAGCCGGAGGGAACCATGTCCATTCTCGGTGTATCCGAGTATCCAGTGCCGATCAACACACGTATGATCCTGGAAAAGGGACTGCGCATGTTTGGAAGCAGCCGAAGCGGCAGAGAGGACTTTGAGAGAACGGTTGCGCTTTATAAGAGCAATCCGGAGATCATCAATTATCTGAGCAATATTGTCGGAGCACAGATTCCGATCCGTGATATCAAGGATATGAACCGCGCCTTTGAGTTAGATAACCAGAAGAACATGGGTAAGACCATTATGATCTGGGATAAATAAAGTTGACACTAAAAGAGTTTATGGGTACTATATAAATTAGTGCATTTTGAAACAGACAGAAAGGAAGCGAATAAATATATGAAGTACAGGATTGCATCAATCCCCGGCGACGGTATTGGTCCGGAGATCGTGAGAGAGGCGAGAAAGGTACTGGCAAAGGTAGGAGAGGTCTATGGACACACTTTTGAGTACGAAGATTTATTGATGGGAGGATGCTCGATCGATGTGTACGGAGAGTCACTCACCGATGAGACACTTGAGAAGGCGAAAGCCTGTGATTCCGTTCTGCTCGGAGCAGTCGGCGGCAATGTCGGTCAGTCCAACTGGTATCAGATCGAGCCATCCAAGAGACCGGAGGCCGGTCTTTTGAAGATCCGCAAGGGCCTGGAGCTTTATGCAAATATCCGTCCGGCGATTCTTTTTGATGAATTGTCCGGAGCATGTCCACTGAAGGAGGAGCTGACAGAGGGAGGCTTTGATTTCGTGGTTATGCGTGAGCTGACGGGTGGTCTGTACTTCGGTGACCGCAAGACGGTCGAGGAGAACGGCGTTAAGAAAGCCATTGATACACTTACATATGACGAGAACGAGATCCGCCGTATTGCAAAGTGGGGCTTTGATGTTGCCATGAAGAGAAACAAAAAGGTCTGCAGCGTCGATAAGGCAAACGTTCTGGATTCTTCCAGACTCTGGAGAAGCGTGGTGGCTGAGGTTGCCAGGGACTATCCGGAGGTAGAGCTGACCAACATGCTCGTAGATAACTGCGCAATGCAGTTAGTCAGAGATCCGAAGCAGTTTGATGTCATCCTGACAGAGAATATGTTCGGAGATATTCTGTCTGACGAGGCAAGTATGGTGACCGGATCGATCGGTATGCTTTCCTCTGCAAGTCTTGGCGCAACAAAGCTTGGTCTGTATGAGCCGAGCCACGGATCAGCACCGGATATTGCAGGACAGGATATCGCCAATCCGATCGCAACGATTCTTTCCGCAGCAATGATGCTTCGTTATTCCTTTGATCTGGAGAAGGAAGCAGACGCTGTTGAGGATGCAGTGAAGAAGGTTCTGGCAGAGGGCTATCGTACCGTGGACATCATGGACGAGGGCAAGACCCGGGTTGGAACAACGAAGATGGGTGATCTGATCGCAGAACGTATCGGATAGATCATAGAATATAAGTAACAATTTGTACGGTTACGAATTGGGATATGTATATATGAAAGGCATGGTGACAAGAGATGAGAAGTGATGCAGTAAAAAAGGGAATGGCAACAGCGCCACAGCGTTCGTTGTTTAATGCACTCGGAATTACAAAGGAAGAGCTGGAGAAGCCGTTGGTTGGTATCGTAAGCTCTTACAATGAGATCGTTCCGGGTCATATGAATATTGATAAGATCGTAGATGCAGTAAAGATGGGTGTTGCAATGGCAGGCGGTACTCCGATCGTCTTTCCGGCGATCGCAGTCTGCGACGGAATTGCAATGGGACATACAGGTATGAAGTATTCCCTTGTGACAAGAGATCTGATCTGTGATTCGACAGAGTGTATGGCTCTGGCACATCAGTTTGACGCTCTTGTTATGGTGCCAAACTGTGATAAGAACGTGCCGGGTCTTTTGATGGCGGCAGCACGTCTGAATATTCCGACCGTATTTGTCAGCGGTGGTCCGATGTTAGCCGGTCATGTCAATGGGCAGAGAACAAGTCTTTCCTCTATGTTTGAGGCAGTTGGTTCTTATGCGGCTGGTACGATGACAGAGGAGCAGGTAGATGACTATGTATGCCATGCATGTCCGACTTGCGGATCCTGCTCCGGTATGTACACAGCCAACAGTATGAACTGTCTGACAGAGGCGATTGGTATGGGTCTTCAGGGCAACGGCACGATCCCTGCTGTATATTCTGACCGTATCAAGCTTGCAAAACACGCCGGTATGAAGGTTATGGAGCTTTACGAGAAAAACATCTGTCCGCGTGACATTCTGACGCCGGAGGCATTTGAAAATGCTCTGACCGTTGATATGGCACTCGGCTGCTCTACCAACACCATGCTTCATCTTCCTGCAATCGCACATGAGGCAGGCGTTGAGTTAAATCTGGATATGGCAAATGCGATCAGCGCAAAGACACCAAATCTGTGTCACCTTGCACCAGCTGGTCATACATATATGGAACAGCTTAACGAAGCCGGCGGCATCTATGCCGTTATGAACGAATTAAACAAAAAGGGACTTCTGCATACAGATCTGATCACAGCAACCGGTAAGACGGTAGGCGAGAACATTGCCGGCTGTGAGAACAGAGATCCGGAAGTTATCCGTCCAATCGATAATCCATACAGTGAGACCGGTGGAATCGCCGTTCTCCGCGGTAATATCGCACCGGACAGCGGTGTTGTAAAGCGTTCCGCAGTTGTACCGGAAATGCTGGTACATGAGGGACCTGCCCGCGTATTTGAATGTGAGGAGGATGCGATCGCAGCCATCCGCGGTGGCAAGATCGTTGAGGGTGATGTTGTTGTGATCCGTTATGAGGGACCAAAGGGTGGTCCTGGTATGAGAGAGATGTTAAATCCTACTTCTGCAATTGCAGGAATGGGTCTGGGCTCAAGCGTAGCCCTGATTACAGACGGACGTTTCTCGGGAGCTTCCAGAGGAGCATCCATCGGACATATTTCTCCGGAGGCTGCAGTAGGCGGTCCGATCGCATTGATCGAGGAGGGTGATATCATTGCGATCGATATCCCTGCCAACACGATCAACGTAAAAGTATCGGATGAAGAACTGGCAGCACGCCGTGAGAAGTGGGCACCGAGAGAGCCGAAGGTTAAGACAGGTTACCTTGCAAGATATGCATCTATGGTTACATCCGCAGACAAGGGTGCAATTTTAAAGTCCGGTCTGTAAGAGGAAGAATGAGAGAGAACAAAGGAGGATTACAATGCAGTTGACAGGTTCTCAGATTGTAATTGAATGTCTGAAGGAACAGGGAGTTGATACCGTATTTGGTTATCCGGGAGGAGCCATTTTAAATATATATGACGAGCTTTATCGTCATCAGGATGAGATCCGCCACATACTGACGTCCCATGAGCAGGGAGCAAGTCATGCGGCAGACGGTTATGCACGTTCGACAGGACGTGTGGGTGTATGTATGGCAACCAGCGGACCGGGAGCGACCAACCTCGTTACCGGAATTGCCACGGCACATATGGATTCGGTTCCATTGGTTGCAATTACATGTAATGTTGGTGTTCCGCTTCTTGGAAAAGATTCCTTCCAGGAGGTAGATATTGCCGGTGTGACAATGCCGATCACCAAGTACAGCTTTCTTGTAAAGGATGTAAAGGATCTGGCAGGAGCACTCCGCCGTGCATTTAAGATTGCCCAGACAGGTCGTCCTGGTCCGGTTCTTATCGACATTGCAAAGGATGTCACCGCCAATAAGACAGAGTTTAAGCCTGAGGTGCCTAAGATTATTCCGCGCTCAACAGAGCAGGTGGAGGCAGCATCCGTTGAGAAGGCATTGAAGCTGATGCGCAAGGCAAAACGCCCGATGATCTTTGTGGGCGGCGGTGCCGTGATCTCAGGAGCTGAGAAGGAGCTTTTGGAGTTTGCAAAGAAGTTAGATGCACCGGTTGCCGACAGCCTGATGGGTAAGGGGGCTTATCCGGGAACCGATGATAATTATGTCGGAATGCTCGGAATGCACGGAACAAAGACAGCAGACTTAAGCATTGGTGAGGCCGATGTGCTCGTTGTGCTGGGGTCCAGATTTTCCGACCGTGTCACCGGTGTGACAAAGAATTTCGCCAAGAAGGCAAAGATCATTCAGGTGGATGTGGATCCGGCAGAGATCAACAAGAACGTGATCGTTGATGTCAGTGTGATCGGAGATGTGAAGTCCGTTCTGGATATCTTTAATTCCCGTTTGGAGCAGCTTTCTCATCCGGAGTGGATGGAGAAGGTGATGGAGCGTAAGAGAACGCTTCCGCTTACCTACAACAAGGATCGTCTGACGGGACCATATATCATTGAGAAGCTGTATGAGCTGACCAATGGAGAGGCAATTATTTCTACAGAAGTAGGACAGCATCAGATGTGGGCAGCACAGTATTACAAATATACAAAACCGAGAACCCTGATCACATCCGGTGGTCTTGGAACCATGGGATACGGTCTTGGCGCTGCGATCGGAGCAAAGGTTGGTAATCCGGACAAGACGGTAGTCAATATTGCAGGAGACGGATGCTTCCGTATGAACATGAATGAGATCGCAACAGCGACAAGAAGTGATATTCCGATTATCGAGCTGATCTTTAACAACTCCGTGCTTGGAATGGTACGCCAGTGGCAGACCTTATTCTACGGAGAGCGTTATTCTCATACGATATTAAAGGATAAGGTTGACTATGTGAAGGTTGCCGAGGCAATGGGAGCAAAGGCATACCGCATCACGAAGAAGGAAGAGGTTGAGCCGGTGCTTAAGGAAGCTATTGCGGCCGGGGAGCCGGTAGTGATCGACTGCATCATCGAGAGCGATGACAAGGTATTCCCAATGGTTGCTCCGGGTAAGAATCTGGAGGACGTATTCGATGAAGAGGATCTAAATGCAGAGTCATAGTATTCTGTATTCTATAGATGGGCGGCTGCTTTTTGAGAGTCGTCAGTAAACATTAATTTTTATCTACATAAGGAGGCATAAAAAAATGGGCAGAGTTTATAATTTTTCAGCTGGTCCGGCCGTATTACCGGAGGAAGTACTCAAAGAAGCTGCTGATGAGATGTTGGATTATCAGGGATCCGGCATGTCGGTAATGGGTTTGATCAAAGCTTTTGAAAAAGCTACCGGC
>NZ_DBLXSO010000049.1:0-23911 GCF_057878315.1 Jutongia sp.
ATGTCGCTTCACTTATCTCCGTAGCATCAGTAATCACATTCACATTCTGACTGCCATTATAAAGTATATTCAAGGCAGCTTCATCCACTTTGGCGATCCGAATACATTCAATTCCTGTTGCATCAAAAAACATGGAACTTCTCTCCAAATTAGAAGGATCCGCTTCAAAAAGTATATATTTCAGACCGGCACAATAAGCAAACTCAGAAAAACCATGTGTTGTCAATGTTTCCGGTAAAACAATACTGTAAATCTTTCCGCAGTAACCAAACGCATACTCTCCTATCGATGTCAACCGCCGGCTCATCTTCACAGATTTAAGATTTTTACAATAGTAAAATGCGAATTCATTAATATGCAAAACAGAATCCGGAATTTCAACCCTATTCAACGTTTCATTATAACTCAAGCAACCTGCTGCAATCAAACGTGTTCCTTCTTTAATCTTCAAATATTCAGTCACATATCCAAGATTGCTACACACAGCATATGAGCCGATATAAAGTACACCATTCTCCCAATTTTTCTCATTATAATAATACCCGGTTCCTCCAAATGCACCCTGACCAATAAATGATACATTTTCGCCCATATAAATCGCCTTTAATTTTGGGCAGTTAAGAAAACAATCTTTTCCGATATACTCCAGACTATCCGGTAATACAATCTTTTCCAGTTTTTCCCGGTCAGAAAAAGCTGATTTTTCAAGACGTTTCACACCTTCCGGAATAACCACCTCTCCACTGATCATCATCGGTGTCAGTAGCAGTTTTGTTCCTTCTTTGTTGTAAAGAATACCATCCTGCGTCTTAAAATACTGATTGGTTTCATCAACACGGATGTACTGTAACTGACTGCATCCATTAAAGACAGAATCACCTAGTGTTTTCAATTTAGATCCCAATGATACATATTTAATACCGGTTTGTTCAAAAGCTCCAGAATCTATTTTCTCAATATTATCGGGAAGTTCAGCCTTATGAAGTTTTGTATCTCCCATAAACAACCAGTATGGAATTTCATGAAGATTTTCACTCAATTCTATCTGTTCCAACTGTACACATTCCTGAAATGCATATTTACCAATTTCTGTGACACCGTCCGGTAAATCAATCTCTTTCAAAGAAGATTTCAAAAATGCTCCTTCTCCAATCACTTTTAAACTATCTGGCAAAACAACCTCAGTTACACCGGTACCCGCAAAGGAATAATCCCCTACTCTCTGTATTCCATTCGGAATCGTCACCGATCCTGTCAACTTTCCCGGAACGCATAACAATTCCGTTTTTTCTATATTATAGAGCACTCCATCGACTGAGCAGTATGCCTCATTCTGCTCATCCACATCAATTCTTTCCAAATTCTTGTTTTCAGAAAAGGCACCTTCCCCGATAGATGTCACACCTGCTGGAATCTCTATATTTTTTAACGAGCTCAACGCAAAAGCACGCTTCTGTATATAATTCAATTTATCCGGCAGTGTAACTTCCTCCAAAGAAGTATTATAAAAAGCTTCTTCTCCAATAAAGTTTAACGATTTCGGAAGATCTATTTTCGTTAATCGGGAACAATTCCGAAAAGCACTTGCATTAATCTTATTTACCTTCTCCGGAAAAACCACTCTTTCAGGTGATGTTGCTTCAAAAGCCCGTTCACGAATAACCAGCAGATTTTCCGGTAAACTGATTTGTGTCAATGACGTACTACAAAAAGCGCATGCTCCTACTTCTGTAACTGTATCCGGCAAATTCACTTCACTGATTCCCTCCACAGACCAGCAATACTCTTCTGGTACAAACTGTCCCTGAAGGATCGTCAGCTTTTTCAGGTTACCAATAGTCGTCCATTGCTCCTGCGCAAACAGATCATCCAGTTTCACCGTATTAATATATCCATTTCCTGCTTCCGCACCCAGATATTCACCGAAAAATGGCAACGTCAGTTCTTCGATCGTATTGGCTCCCTTCAATGCCCCATTTCCAAGATATGTCACACTGACCGGGAACTCCAGCTTCGTCATCTTCGCCAGACCACAGTCTGCAAAGGCATTTCTTCCAATCTCCTGAATGGAATCATTAACGATCAGGGTATCCAGCTTCGCACCATTGAATGCCGCTGTTCCGATCTCCACCAGATCCTTTGGCATCGCAAAGTCCGTGACCGCAGTGTGTTCAAACGCATGGTCATCAATACTCATCAGCTTGCTATTATCAGTGATATCCATATTATTGAGACTATTACAGCCATAGAAGGCGTACGCGCCGATCTCCTGCACGCCATCCGGGATCCGGATGGATTCCAGCTGACTGCAGTTATAGAAAGCACTTTTATAAATTCCGCCAAGCTGGCTTCCCTCTGGTACCTCTACCGTTTTCAAACTACTGCAATACGCAAAGGCATACCGGTCAATGCTCTGCAGTCCTGCCGGGATACTGATCTGCTCCAGCTTCTCACAGCGCATAAACGCACGGTAACCGATCGTACTTAACCGGCTGTCCTGCGGGATTGTAATCTGTGACAGCTTTGATTTCTCAAATGCTGCAAATCCAAAGGAGGTCACGGTACTCTTGACCGTATAGCTGCCTTCCTTATTGGCAGGACAGGTGATCAGAGTTGACTGTGCCTTATTGTACAGAATATCCTCATCTGAGCTATATCTTTGATTGTCCTCTGCCACCCGGATCGCCTCCAGATTTTCACAGCCGGCAAAACAGAGTTCTCCGATATGATCCACTCCGGCCGGAATCGTGACCTCCGTCAGACCGGAATTATAGAATGCATTTCCCTGCAGCGTAAGCTTCTCCCCGTTTCCAAGATCCACCTTCGTCAGGCTTGTCGCATCGCTGAACGCATTATAGTCAATGTTTGTCACACTGTCCGGCACGGTAAAGTCAGTAAGTGCTGAACCGGCAAACGCATAACGCCCAATCTGTGTCGGTTCTGCTCCATCGGCAAAGGTAAGCTCCTTAATCCCGCTCTTATAGAATGTATAATCACGGATCCGGTCAACGCCCTCCGGCAGGGTAAGCTTTGTCAGGTTCTTTGTCTCTGTAAACGCATAACGTCCCAGAGTCACTAACTTACTTCCGGCAGCAAACTCCACCTTAGCCAGACCACTTCGCGCAAAGGCATAATCATCGACCACACGCACTGCAGCCGGGATCGTGATCTTCTGAAGCTCTGTCGTTCCGGCGAAGGCATTCTGATAAATGCCGGTCAGTGTCTCCGGCAGGGTAATACTGCGAAGGGATGTATTATCCTGGAACACTTTACCGCCGATCGAGATGATATCATGACCATCGATCTTATCCAGTGCGATGTCTGTGGCACTTCCATGATAAGCAACAATGCTGGCATCTCCATCCTCGGTCAGGGCATACTCCCATTCCCCGCTGCTGACCACATCTGACACACCCAGATAGTAAGCAGCCACATCCTCGTTCCATTTTTCTTCCAAGCCTTCCGGCAGCACGCTTGCCTTAAAATAGATCTCAATCTTGTCGGTATCGACAAAGGCATATCGTCCGATTTGGGAAAGCTTCGCCGGCACGGTCAGCTTCTTCAACGAAGTACAGCCCTGGAATGCATATCTGCCAATTACAGTCAGGGACTGTGGCAGAGAAATATCTGTCAAGGAAGAACAGTGATTCAGTGCATAATTATCAATCTCCTGCAGCTTTGTACAGTATTTCAGATCCAAATGGTTCAAGGAGGTCAAGCCTTCCAATGCTCTTGCCTCGAGCAGCGTCAGGCTGCTTCCCTCTTCAAAGGTGATCCGGCGCAGCGCATCCGCACCTTGAAACGTCCATGCCGCAATGCGTTCCAGCTGGCTCTCTCCCTCGAATGTCACTGTGACCAGGTTCTTGCAGCCGGTAAATACCTCCTGTCCCATTGTAGAAACGTTCTCCGGCACTGTGAAATCCTCAATACCACAGTATCCAAATACACCATAACCGAGACGGTTCAGTTTGCTTTCCGGTTCAATCTCTATCGCAGTCAGGTTATAATCATACGCAAACGCAAATCTGCCAAGTGCAGACACACTTTTCGGGATCAGGCATTTCTCCGTCATGCTGCTGCAGTTTTCAAAGGCATTCTCCGAAATGCGTTCCAGCCCCTCTGGGAACACTGGTGTCTGAAGTGATTCACAGTCACTGAAAGCATATCTGCCGATTTCAATCAGACCATCATTCAAGGTTACTTCTGTCAGCTTAGACGCTCCCGAAAATGCATATCCGGCGATCGTCTCGGTGGTCTTTGGAAGTGTATATGCCCCCGTCTTTGCCGCCGGATAGAACATAAGCTTCGTCTTCTCCGCATTGAACAGGACACCGTCATAAGAGCCAAACACTGCATTATCATTATCCACCGTGATGTCCTGCAGGTTCTGGCAGTAGGACAATGCACCTTCGCCAATCTCCGTCAGTCCGGCACCAATCTCAATCTCCTCCAGTCCCGACTGGTAAAAACAGAGTTCCCCAAACGATCGTACCGAATCCGGAACTTTGATCTGCTTTAACATTCTTGTTCCTGAAAATGCATAGCCTCCCAAAACCGTGCATTTACTGTCTGCTCCAAATGTTACCTGACTCAGTTCCTGACAACTGGCAAATGCCGCAAGGTCGATCGCCTGCACCGTATCCGGTAATGTGATTTTTCGCAGATTTGACCACTGAAACGCTCCATTTCCAATCAGCTCCAGCTGTGAATCCTCCGCAAAGTTAACACTAACCAGCCCCGTGCTGCTAAACGCTCCACTTTCAATTTCTGCAATCCCCTTCGGAATAGAAACATTTGCAATCAGGCATCCCATAAATGCACCTTCCGAAATCTTGGTAAGCTGGCTGTCCTCCGGCAGATCTACTGCCATAAGAGAGGAGTACGAAAAAGCGTACTCTCCCATTTTCCGGACAGACGCCGGAATCGTGATCTCATTGGCGGATACCCCCGTAAAGCTCTGATCTCCGATCGTCTCCAGTCCATCCGGAAGCGTAATCTGCGATGCTCTCGCATATGCAAACGCATATTTTCCGATCTCCTTCGTTCCCTCTGCCACCGGATAACTTCCCGCAAGCCCGGTCGGATAGTAGATCAGCTTTGTTCCGGTGCTGTCATAAACTGCATGCTCCTTCTCCTGAAATGTCGTGTTGCCCTCTGCCACCGTGATCTTTCTCATGCCACGGCAGCCCAGAAATGCTCCGTCCCCCAGCTCACTGAGCTTCTGCGGGATCGTAAAGGAGCTGATCATTGTATTGGCAAATGCCTGCTCTCCGATCGTGCGAAGATCACTGCCCGGCACGATCCCCACACTGCTCATTCTGGCACAGCCGTAAAACGCAAATGTTCCGATCGTCTGTACGCTTTCCGGGACATCGATCGACAACAGTCTGCTGCATCCGTTAAACGCATACGGCATGATCTCTGTCAGATGTTCCGGCAGGCTCACCTTCCGGAGTCTTGCATTGTTCTCAAAGGCGGACTCTCCGATACAGCTTACGGTCTTTCCTTCGATCGTATCCGGTACGGTCAGATATTTTCTCTTACCGGTATAGGATAAGATCTTCACCGTTCCATCCGGCAGGGTTGCATAGGTGTATGCATTGGCATCGTCCTCATTCGCCCACTTTGCATACAGTGTCACATCCTGCGAAAAGACATCCGTATAATACTCCACCTCATCCGTGCAGTCCCTGTCATAATACCAGCCGTCAAACACGACATCTTCCCGCTCCGGCTCCAGCATCAGCTGAACCGTATGTCCCTTTACAAACGGCTGTGTCTCATTCTTGATCTCATCGGTCTGCATCTCATAGGTGATCGTTCCTTTTTCCTCATACAGAAATGCATAGATATCCAATGCACCGTAGCCGTAAAGCACATCCTCTCCGCTGGTGCCAAGATCCACACTCGATGCGATCAGATAATCACGGATCTCTTTAAACTCCGCACCCGGATGGTCTGCGCGGTACAGTGCTGCCGCTGCTGCAACGATCGGGGAAGCCAGAGAAGTTCCCTGTGTGTATCCGTATGTACCGCCCATCTTTGTCGTATACACACTTCCCGGTGCTACGATATCACTGTTGTCACCATAGTTGGAATACGCAGCAAGCTCCCAGTCCGAATCCAGTGCTCCGACACCGATCACGTTCTCATCGGCAGCCGGGTAATTGAGGAGTGCCGTGCTGTCATTACCGGCAGCCGCCACACAGATCACATCGCTGTCCACCGCCAGCTTCGTATAATAACTGAAGATATTTTCATCTGTCACAAAGGACATGTTTACCACATCTGCATCGGCTTCGATCGCATACGCCAGACCAAAAACAAGATCGGATGCTCTCAGAAAATTACCCTGCGCATCTGCATCGCATTTGATCACAAGCAGCTCTGTCTCAGGCGCAACACCTGTGATACCGCTTCCATTATTCATGGATGCACCCAGAGTTCCGGCAACACTTGTTCCATGTCCCTGCTCATCCTCGATCACAGACATATCATAATCCTTGACGATCTTGTCATCCGAAGCATTATAAGAAAGCTTACTGATCCGCCCCTGAAATTCCTCATGATCCGTATCAATACCGGTATCAATAATGGCTACCGTCACTCCGGCACCCTTATTGTGCTTCCAGGTATCCCTCAGGTTCAGATAGCCCGTCTCGCTCTGCTTATCGTAGTCCGGATCACTCACCTCGTAATCCGCTCGCGTCTGATACAGCTCATGCTGGCTGGCATCCACCGCGCTCGCCTTCACATGGTAGTTTAAGGACATCTCGGACAGATCCTGCCTGTATTCCTTGTCCGAATAAATGTCCGCCACCTTCACATCCTTCGGCAGCGTCAGCACCGCAAAGTGCTTGTCTGCCGTCATGCGGACAGAAGCACCCATCTTGTCAGCCAGAGCCTTTGCCCGCGACTCATTTGTGTCCGACAGAACGATGGTCTTCTCATCGTACCGTCCCTTCTGCTGCACAAGCTCCTTACATTTTTCATCCTGCTGTTGTTCCAGCTTTTTCTTCTGATCATTGGATGCATTGATCGACCCGTTTGTCTCCGGTCTTTCGTGGTAGTATCCCACGATACCGCCCACAATGACAGCCATGATCACAAGAATTATTCCGATTCTTTTTCGATTCATCGCTTATCCTCCTTATCCGAAAGTCTAGATAAGGATATGATAACATATCCGATGAATCGTTTTCTTTCCGTTTTTTTCACCATCAACATTGACAAAAAATAAATCAAGTATAGATTGATATCAAATAATGTCACCAATCCGTCAACAGTATACGCTTTTACACATGAAAATTACTTTCCAACTCTTGATTTTGCTTACAATCTCTGATACCAATTAATTGAATCGAGTAGGAGGCTAATCATTAGTTGATTAGCCGACCTCTCACACCACCGTGCATACCGTTCGGTACACGGCGGTTCCTTAGTTTTCACTGACCATCAGATAATGGTCATGCATGGATGTATATCCCAGCTTGGCTATTGTTTTATTCGTGATTACTGAATTTAACACTTGTGCCATTTTCCAATAACCTTTTCTACTATTGGCTAGTTTCTTGGCTTTCCATTCCTCTAATCCTAGTGCTTTTAGCATTCGGTACTTTGCTTTGATTTTCTTCCATTGTTTCCAATAGACCGCTCCTCTGAGAATTGCTCCTCATAGATTGGCGAGAGTTCCTGTGCAATTGCCTGTTGGATTACCCTGTCAACAACCGTAGGAACTCCCAGCTTTCTAAACTCGCCTTTTGTCTCCTTGGGTATTTCTACCCTTCGAACCGGGTTAGGTTTATATTTCCCTTCCCTTATCTCCTGGATTAAGGATTCCTGGTTTTCTCTAAGGAAGGGCAGAAGTTCATCCACCTGCATACCATCGATTCCACCTCACGATGGACACCCTTGGTCTCGGCTGTATCTTTCCCACTACTAGGGCGGATTAGGAACTTACACCCCTTAGCGACGTGCGCCGCAAGGCGCACACAAAGAAGAGAATGGCTTTCTCCATTCTCTTTTCTACAAATTGAAAGTCATAGCACAGACTTTTTTATCCTTTCATTTCCACGACCACATTTCCAGCATGGTCAACATCGCTCGCCGTGCGGATGGCTTGTTCCAATTCATTCAGTGGGAACTCATGAGTGATGATCCGCTCCAATTCCCACTTACCACTCGCCATGATCTCCTGCACGTCCCACACATCCTCCGGCATATAGCCACCGGAGCCGATGATGCTCTGCTGGGCATAGGTCATGTGGAGCAGGTCAATGGTGCGGGGCATGTTGTTGACTGCAACGGAGACAAAGCGGCTCTCGATTTTTCCAAACCGAAGGAAATCATCCAGAATACTCTCCGCACCGGCGGCATCCAGCCAGCAGTCAATGCTGGCAACTGTGCCATTTAGGGAAGGAGCCGTGCCGAAATAGCTAACGGCTGATGTTTCAAAATTCTCTGACGCTGTATTGCAAACTGCAAAGCCTAACTGTTCTGCTAAACTTAGACGAAAATCCGAGCGGTCACAGATCATAACTTTCTCCATGCCGAAGTGCTTGAAGGCAACCGCAGCGGCAATGCCAATCGTTCCGCAGCCGAACACCACGGCATTCTGCTCAGCAACATACTGTTCCTTGCCACAGGGAATCATCCCCCGGCGGGCAGCACGGCAGCCAACCGTAAACGGCTCAATCAGGCTTGCCAGCTTATCGGAGATACAATCATCCACAGCATAGAGGGAATGATTCCGTTTGGCATTAGGAATGAGAATATATTCCGAGAATCCGCCGATGGTTCCGGCTCGTTTTGTGTCCCCTTTGGCATAACGAGGGTAAGGGTAGACCCGTTCGCCTACTGAAAAATCTGTGACATTCTTTCCGACCTTCACCACACGGGAAACAGTCTCATGACCAAACTCACCGCCGACAGTCACCTTGTGACCGGTGTTCGGACCGTGGGTGAAAACCGCAACATCTGTGCCGCAGATACTGGAATAGAGGTTCTGCACCAGCACATCATTGTCTCCGACTTCCGGCAGCGGCAGCTCCCGAATTTCAACTTGTTCTTTTTCTAAATAGATACCTGCTTTCATATTTCCTCCCTGCGGCGTTTTACACACCGCTGAATCACATTTACAACATCCTCAACGGAATCCGTGCAGTCGTTTTTGAGCCATTCCGAGATAATTGCCATTAACCCTTGAATATAAAACGCCATGAGATACGGTCTGTCCTGCTGCGGTATACCGTAGCGGTCGAGGATTGGCGTGAACACATGGCGGAACATCCGTTCATAGCTTTTATCCATTCCCAGCACTGCGGCATTTTCTGTTGCCGTGCGGAACAGTAGCTTGTGCTGCTCGATGTAATCAAGATAAGGTGTCAGATACTCTGGCGTAATAAGGTACAATTCATCCAACGGACAATCCCACAACTTTGTGACAAAGGCATCTGTGTCCTTTTTCATGTGAGTAAGAAACTGCTCATTCATATGACTGACGCTCTCCGAAAGTAAGTCTGCCATTGTTTCATAATGCAGATAAAAGGTGGAACGATTGACGCCTGCCTCCTCGCAGATTTCCTTGACTGTGATGTAGGCAAAATCCTTCTTTTCCAAAAGCGCCAAAAAAGCCTCGTCCATTCTGGCTGCAGTGGCGAAATATTTGCTTTCTGACTTCTTCAATCGTTTCCACCTTCTTTCGTGTTTTATGTTATACAACAGCATGATTACGGCAATCAAAATGACCATGCCGTAGACAAATCCGCCTGTAATGGCGTTCATTATTTTTCGGTAACTCTCTCCGTTTTCAGAAAAACGGGTTATCATCGCTGTCTGCAAACTGAGAATGCATCATTCCTCGCTGATTTCTTTCGCCAATTCCATGATCTCAAAAGCATATTTCTGCTTGCTCCGTGCCAGCAGTTTTTTGTAAATGGGATAGTTGACACCCATACCCAGCAGACCGATGATTCCAACAATCACACCGAGGACGAACATAGCGGTCGTACCACTGCCGATGATCTTCATTGAGAGACACATTCCCACACCTGCTACCAACGCAGCGATAATTCCGAAAGTGTAGGTGAAAACGGTTGCGGGAAGTTTAGCTTTCTTGTCCAGCTTGCGAAGGGCAATCACTTTCGAGGTGTCTTTAGGTGTGTACTCGTTGGCGAGCTGTTCTGCGTAAATCTTATCTGTGTTCATGGCTTATTGCCTCCTTTATTTGATGGTTTTATGATACCAGCAAAAAAGGAACAACTGAACAACACGGATGAGGATTTGTGTTGAGTTCAGGAATACTGTAAATTCTAAGTTGTTAACCGGTATAATACAAAAGCCCCAAGACACGGTATATCGTGCCTTGGGGCTAATGGAGCTGAGGGGAATCGAACCCCTGTCCGAACCCGGATCCAATGTCCTTCTACTGTCATAGTCAGTGTTTTGACATTCCCTCCGGCTGCCGCCCACTAACAGGCTGCAGTCTTCAGTAGCTTCATGAATTTTCTGATACCGCAAAGCTTAGGCATCAGAGTTTCCCGCAGGTCGACACCGGAACCCCTAACGGCGGGGCGCTAGGACCGATGGGCTGCAACTAGGCAGCCAGTGCTAAATTATCTTCAGCGTTTAATTTTAAATTCGAACTTTTAACGTGGTGTCCGACCACGGACAGCTTCTCCATCTTCAGCGAGCCCGTCGAAACCTGTACAACCCCTTAAGTTGTAAGATTGCTGATTACTATAACACCCTTACAACATTTTGTCAATAACCAAATCATCTTTTTGATAAGCTTTTGATCGATAAATCAGACGTTGTCTGTTCTACCGCAAACCTGTCTAATAAAGATTTCTTACCTTAAACTGCTTTTCAGCCTCCCGGCGCTGATCCTTCTTGGCAATGTCCTGACGCTTATCATACTGCTTCTTACCCTTTGCCAGACCAATCTCCACCTTCATAAGGCTGCCCTTCAGATAAACATTAAGCGGCACTAAAGTATAGCCCTTCTGTGCGATCTGTCCCTCGATCTTACGGATCTCATAACGGTGCAGAAGAAGCTTTCTCGCACGAAGCGGATCCCTGTTAAATATATTACCCTTTTCATAGGGACTGATATGCATACCGTAGATAAAAACTTCTCCCTTCTGGATGCGGACAAATGCCTCTTTGATGCTGCACTTGCCCATACGCAGGGACTTTACCTCTGTTCCCACCAGTTCGATACCGGCTTCGTATTTATCTTCGATAAAGTAATCGTAAAATGCCTTTTTGTTGTTCGCAATGATCTTTTTACTTTCCTTTGCCATAATTCCTCCTAATGCGCATCACGCTGATCTGTCGATCAGATCATCCGCAGTCTATCTGCGTGTGCGTCTCTTTGCCACCTTCTTTTTCGCCTTGCGCTCCTTGGCTCTGCGGGTTCCTCTGTCTGCGCGGCCTCTTCCTGATTTACCATCCTTACCGGAATTTCTTGACTTTCCGGCAGACTTTGCAGCCATCGCTTTCTTCTCACGGGCACTGATACGCTCCTTCGGCGACTTCTTCTCTAAGGAAGGCAGGATTGGATTGCCGTCCTCATCCTCCTGATACAAAACAAAGTCAATCGTTCTGGTCAGCTTGTCGACACCGGCTACAATGATGCGCAGCGGTTCACCCATCTTGTATACCTTGCCGGTCTGCTCACCGACCATGCGATGAAGATCCTCATCATAATAGTAATAATCTCCCGGAATATCTGCCACACGGATCATTCCTTCGATCGTATTCGGAAGCTCCACATACATGCCCCAGGTTGTCAGTCCGGAAATCGTTCCCTCGAAATCCTTTCCGACAAACTGCTCCATATATTCTGCCTTCTTCATCTTCTCTACTTCGCGCTCTGCGTCATCTGCACGCCTCTCCAGAGCACTCGTCTGCTCTGCAACCTCCGGAAGGATCTTCTGATAATGATCGATCCTCTTATCCTTCATGCCGCCGTGGATATTCTCCTTGATGATGCGGTGGATCTGCAGATCCGGATAACGGCGGATCGGCGAGGTAAAGTGGCAGTAATACTTAAGTGCAAGTCCGAAATGCCCCTCACACTCTGTCGTATATCTCGCCTGCTTCATGGAACGAAGTGCCAGCCTGCCGATCAGTCCCTCCTCCGGCTTGCCGGCGATGGAACGCATCAGCTTCTGAACCTCCTTCGGATGAATCTCATCCTCCTTGATCTTTAAAGTATACCCAAAATTCTCGATAAAGAGTGCCAGATTCTGGATTTTCTCCATGTCCGGCGTCTCATGTGTACGATATACAAACGGAAGCTCGTTCCAGAAATACTCCTCAGCGACCGTCTGATTGGCAGCCAGCATAAACTCCTCAATAATGCGGTTCGCCTGCGTCCGCTCGTATTCCTTCACATCGATCGGCTTCCCCTTCTCATCGAGAATGATCTTTGCCTCCGGGAAATCAAAATCAATGGAGCCTCTCTTCTCCCGTCTCGCCTGCAGGATATCTGCCAGCTCATACATCAACTCAAACATCGGGATCAGCTCTTCGTATTCCTTACGCTCCGCCTCATCCTTCTCTTCGATGATCTTATGCACACTTGTATAGGACATACGTCTTGTTACATTGATCACTGATTCACAGATCTTGTGCTTTACGATCTCACCCTTTTCGTTGATGTCCATCATACAGGACAGCGCCAGACGGTCAACGCCCTGATTCAAGGAGCAGATGCCGTTGGACAGCTTGTGCGGGATCATTGGGATAACGCGGTCTACCAGATAAATGCTGGTACCTCGTTTTAACGCTTCCTTGTCAAGCGGTGACCCTTCCGTCACATACTGACTGACATCGGCGATATGAACACCCAGATGGTACATATTCCCTTCCTTGGAAATGGTGATGGCATCATCCAGATCCTTTGCATCCTCACCATCAATCGTAACTGTCTGAAGATCTCTGAAATCGGCTCTTCCAGCCTTCTCCTTCTCTTCCACCTCATCCGGAATATTCTCGATCTGCTTCATCACATCATCCGGATACTCCTCCGGAAGACCGTATGCCTTGATCACGGAAAGAATATCAACACCCGGATCATTGACATGTCCCAGAATCTCCAGAACACGTCCCTCAGGCTTACGCTGCTCATCGCCAAAATCCGTGATCTCGACAACAACCTTGTGACCGGTCACCGCCCCCTTGCTCTCTGCTTTCGCAACATAAATATCCTTGGTAAATTTCTGATTATCCGGCGTCACAAAGCCAAAATTACGGCTGCGTGTATAGGTTCCGACAAGAACACTGTTGCCCCGTTCAAGAATATTAAGCACCTGACCCTCGCGCCGTTTGCCTTCGCCGCCTTCCTTTTTGACAAGTACCTGCACGGTATCGCCATCCAGTGCGCTCTTGGTATAGGAACCCGGAATGAAAATATCGTCATCCTCTCCTTCCACGCGTACAAAACCAAAGCCGCGCTGTGTCGCCATATACTTTCCGACCTTGACATCTGCCGGAAGCGGCTTGATCTTCCCTTTCAGATCAATGCTGATCTTGCCTTCCCTCGCCAGCGCGTCTAACACCTCACGGAAATCCTTCTTGTCACGGGACGGCACCTGAAGCACCATCGCCATCTCTTTCACAGACATACTGCGGTATCCCTTGGAGCCCACAAACTCCTCGATCATTTTCTTTTTCTCTTCAAATTCTTCCTGTACCATAATATCTTACATTCCTTTCTCGTCCCGCAAACTCCGGGCTGCAGGCGCAAAACCTCCCTAATTCCAAAAAACCGCCTCACGGAAATACCCATGAGACGGCATAATTTTCTATCGTACTGATCCTCCGTAAAGCAATCCGCTTTAGCTGAAGATATTAAGGTTCAGCAACAGTGAGAATACAACAAAAAGTACAGCCATAATTCTGGTTGCGAGTACAAGTCCGCCCTCCATGGAACGACCTTTGTTCTTGCCCCAGTATGACTCTGCAGCACCACTGATAGCGCCGGTCAGACCAGCCTGCTTACCTTCCTGCATCAATACAACAACCGTCAATGCAATACAATCAATAATATAAAGAATTAATAAAATGCCATGAATAATGTTGATCATCGAAAAACCTCCAATTTAATCCAATGTAACTTAAATTTGTCATGATGTTACACAACAACTACTTAATGATAGCACATGTGTCCCATCATTTCAAGAAGTTTTTTCTATAACGGGTAGATTTTTTGATCTACCCATATTCTGCCCGTCAAGACAATTATTTCTTAATCAGGAGTGACTTTCCTGTCATTTCCTTTGGCTGCTCCATACCCATAACCTCGATCAGTGTCGGAGCGATATCTGCAAGGCATCCGCCCTCACGAAGTGTATATGACTCGTCATAGTTGACAAGAATAAACGGTACCGGATTGGTTGTGTGAGCGGTATGTGGCTCACCGGTCTCGTAATCAATCATCTTCTCTGCATTTCCGTGATCGGCACAGATAAACAGAACGCCGTCAGCCTTCTTGATTGCCTCAACTGCAGAACCGACACACCCATCCACTGCCTCAACTGCCTTGATAGCTGCAGGGATCACACCGGTATGACCTACCATGTCAGGGTTTGCGAAGTTGATGACGATCACATCATACTTTCCGGAACCAATTGCCTCATTCAGTCGTCTGCTGACCTCCGGAGCACTCATTTCCGGCTGCAGATCGTAGGTTGCTACGGCTGGAGACTTCACAAGGGAACGCTCCTCGTCCTTATTCGGCTCCTCTACTCCGCCATTGAAGAAGAATGTAACATGCGCGTACTTCTCTGTCTCAGCCAGACGAAGCTGTGTCTTTCCATTGGCTGCAAGGAACTCACCAAACGTATTCTCTACGGATTCTTTCTTAAATGCAACAAGCTTGTTGCCAATTGTATCATCATAATCAACGAAGCATACATATGTCAGCTTCAGGAAGCCTTTCTTGCGCTCAAAGCCTGTGAACTCCTCATCACAGAAGCTACGGGTAATCTCTCTTGCACGATCCGGACGGAAGTTAAAGAAGATCACGGAATCGCCGTCCTTGATCGTTGCCAGTGGCTTGCCGTCCTTCTCGATGACGGTAGGAACAACGAACTCATCTGTCTTATCGTTGGCATAAGAATCTGCCATTGCCTGAACAGCATCCTCTGCCTTTACGCCCTCACCATATACAAGTGCAGCGTAGGACTTCTCAACACGATCCCAGTTCGTATCACGATCCATTGCATAATAACGGCCATGCAGGCTGGCAATATGACCAACACCGATCTCGTCGATCTTTGTCTGAAGCTGCTCTACATATTCCTTACCGGATGCAGGCGGTGTGTCACGACCATCCAAGAAGCAGTGAACATATACATTCTCCACGCCCTTCTTCTTTGCTAACTCCAACAGTCCGTACAGGTGTGTATTATGACTGTGTACACCACCATCGGAAAGCAGACCATATAAATGAAGATCTGAGCCATTCTTCTTAACATTCTCAATGGCAGCTAAAAGCTCTTCGTTCTCGAAGAAATCGCCATCGTCGATTGACTTTGAAATACGTGTCAGCTCCTGATAGATCACGCGGCCGGCACCGATATTCATGTGACCAACCTCTGAGTTACCCATCTGACCATCCGGAAGACCTACTGCAAGACCGCTTGCATTTCCTTTGACAAACGGATACTCTGCCATCAGCTTGTCCATTACAGGAGTGTTCGCCTGTGCGATCGCATTTCCCTCAACCTTGTCATTCAATCCGTATCCATCTAATACCATCAATACAACTGGTTTCTGACTCATAATCTCTATTCCTCTTTTCTGTGCTGTCTCTGTCTGTTATCGCCGCGCCACAGCACCGGCAGCGGACTTTCACTTCTACCATCCTTGAGTATACAAGATTCCCTCGCATTCGTCAATAACAAGAGCTGCCTGAGATTTAAAAGAAAACGCCACGAAACACAGTTCAACGATATCTATATACATTGAACGCATTTCATGGCGTTTTATATTATTACTAATCCAAAAGCTAACAGCGTAATATCATGACATCGGTATCAAAGATATTGACTCCTTTGCATCATGTTTATGCGTTTACTACCTTACCGAAATCAGCCTTAAGGGATGCACCACCGATAAGACCACCGTCGATATCCGGCTTAGCAAGAAGCTCTGCTGCATTTCCGGCATTCATAGATCCACCGTACTGGATGCGGACAGCCTCTGCTGTATCAGTATCATAAATCTCAGCGATGAGATCACGGATACCCTTACATACCTCCTGTGCCTGATCAGAAGTAGCAGTCTTGCCTGTTCCGATAGCCCAGATTGGCTCGTAAGCGATTACCATGCTCTTAACCTGATCTGCTGTAACACCGGCAAGATCAGACTTGATCTGAAGACGGATCCAGTCCATTGTTACGCCGAGCTCTCTCTGCTCCAGTGACTCACCACAGCAAAGGATTGGTGTAAGACCGGCCTCGAATGCCTTCTTTACTTTCTTGTTAAGAAGTACATCATCCTCCTTGAAGTAATCACGACGCTCTGAGTGACCAAGGATCACATACTTAACGCCTGCATCTACAAGCATTGGTGCGGAAATCTCACCTGTGTAAGCTCCGCTCTCCTCAAAGTACATATTCTCAGCACCTACTGCTACGTTTGTTCCCTTAACTGCCTCTACGACAGGAACGATATCGATTGCAGGTACACAGTAAACAACATCAACGTCATCGTTTACTACTAAGTCCTTTAACTCATTTACTAAAGCAACTGCCTCACTAGGAGTCTTGTTCATTTTCCAGTTGCCGGCAATAATTCTTCTTCTAGCCATTGTACTATCTCCTTATATGAATCTGATTATTTATCGTCTGCTGCAACTACACCAGGAAGATCCTTACCCTCAAGGAACTCAAGAGAAGCTCCACCACCGGTAGAGATATGAGTCATCTTGTCGCCGAAACCAAGCTGGTTACATGCTGCTGCACTGTCACCGCCACCGATGATCGTTGTAGCACCCTCAAGTTTAGCCATTGCCTCAGCAACTGCGATCGTACCCTTTGCGAAGTTTGGCATCTCAAAGCAGCCCATTGGTCCGTTCCAAACAACAGTCTTAGCACCTGCTACCGCATTTGCGAAAAGCTCCGCTGTCTTAGGTCCGATATCAAGACCCTCCATATCAGCAGGGATCTCTCCACGACCAACGATCTTGATGTTTGCATCGTTAGAGAAATCATCAGCAACAGTTGTATCAATAGGGATCAGAAGCTTAACGCCCTTCTCCTCTGCCTTCTTCTCCATCTTAAGAGCATAATCCTTGTAATCCTCCTCAAGGAGTGACTTACCAACTTCCTCACCGTGAGCAGCCATGAATGTGTAAGCCATACCACCACCGATGATCAGTGTGTCAACCTTGTCAAGAAGGTTCTCGATAACAGAGATCTTGGAAGATACCTTAGCACCACCAAGAATTGCTACGAATGGACGCTCCGGATTGTTTACTGCATTACCAAGGAAATCGATCTCCTTCTGCATCAGATATCCAACAGCGCAGTCTCCACCCTTCTTACGGATGAACTCTGTAACACCAACGTTAGAGCAGTGTGCTCTGTGAGCAGTACCGAATGCATCGTTTACGAATACATCAGCCAGAGATGCAAGCTCCTCTGAGAAAGCCTCTCCGTTCTTTGTCTCCTCAGCTCTGTAACGTGTGTTCTCAAGAAGTACAACGTCGCCGTCCTTCATTGCAGCAACAGCAGCCTTTGCGTTGTCACCAACAACGTTAGCATCAGCAGCAAACTTTACTTCCTGTCCAAGAAGCTCAGCAAGTCTCTTAGCAACAGGTGCTAAAGAAAGCTCTGGCTTTGGCTCTCCCTTAGGCTTACCAAGGTGAGAACAGAGAATGATCTGTCCACCGTCAGCGATCAGCTTCTTGATTGTAGGCAGAGCAGCTACAAGACGGTTCTCGTCAGTGATGTTTAAGTCAGCATCAAGTGGTACGTTGAAGTCACAGCGAACCAGAACCTTCTTGCCCTTTACGTTGATATCATCAACAGATTTCTTATTTAACATGTTATATTCCTCCTAATAATTAATCATATCTTCTAAAAAATACAGAAGAAAAGAAAAACGAGCCCGGTCCAATGAAAGACCGGACCCGTACATGGATCATCCAATGCACCGGATAAGTATCCGTCAGCAAATGCTAACAGCCTGTCCGGCTAAGCACCTCAGATCAAATTATGCAAGCTCTGAGAAGTACTTGATTGTTCTTACCATCTGAGATGTGTAAGAATTCTCGTTATCATACCAAGATACTACCTGTACCTCATAGAGGTCATCAGCAACCTTGTTTACCATTGTCTGTGTAGCATCGAACAGAGAACCGAATCTCATACCAACGATATCAGATGAAACGATCTGATCCTCGTTGTAACCGAATGACTCGTTTGCTGCTGCCTTCATAGCTGCGTTGATACCCTCAACTGTGATATCAGAACCCTTACATACAGCTGTAAGAATTGTGGTAGAACCTGTAGGGGTAGGAACACGCTGTGCAGATCCGATGAGCTTTCCGTTCAGCTCTGGGATTACAAGACCGATAGCCTTTGCAGCACCTGTGCTGTTAGGAACGATGTTAACTGCTGCTGCACGGGATCTTCTGAGGTCACCCTTTCTCTGAGGACCATCAAGAGTCATCTGATCACCTGTGTAAGCATGGATTGTTACCATGATACCAGACTGGATAGCTGCGTACTTGTTAAGAGCGTCAGCCATAGGTGCAAGACAGTTTGTTGTACAAGAAGCTGCAGAAATGATGTTATCCTCAGCCTTAAGTGTCTCATGGTTTGTGTTGTAAACGATAGTAGGAAGATCATTTCCTGCAGGAGCAGAAATAACAACCTTACGAGCACCAGCGTTGATATGAGCCTGTGCTTTCTCCTTAGATGTGTAGAAACCTGAGCACTCAAGAACAACGTCTACACCAAGCTCGCCCCATGGGCAGTTGTTTGCATCAGGGAATGCATAGATCTTAATCTCCTTACCATCAACTGTGATGGAATCCTCTCCAGCTGAAACTGTGTCAGCCTTCTCATACTTACCCTGTGATGAATCATACTTTAACAGATGAGCAAGCATCTTTGGGCTTGTCAGATCGTTGATAGCTACTACTTCATAACCCTCTGCACCAAACATCTGTCTGAAAGCAAGACGTCCGATACGACCAAAACCGTTAATTGCAACTTTTACTGCCATTTTTAATTCCTCCTAAAATATAATTTATAATATACTGTCACTGCTGGCGCTGTGCAGTAATTAAGCATTTCTCATAACTGCCCGATTACCTCGCAGTCACAACCCACTCATTATTGTAGCGGACTTGTCCTAAAATTTCAAGCCTTTTTGGGATTTCTTTGGGATTTCATACAATTTTATCAGTTTCTTAAGGATTTTGCGGATCCCAGTATACAATATGCCCTGCCGCAAGTGATTCCTGCACCAGGATCGTGCGCTGGTTGGCAGAACCCTTAAAGATCAGTCCCAGATCCTTCTGTTCGATCTTAAACTCACCGTCCACCAGCACATCCAGATAGGAAAGAAATTCTTTCGTCTCCTCCCATTCCGAAACCATCCTGCCGATCACGTCCTTCTCGTAATCATATCCGGTAAAGCACCATACGGTCTTGTCCGGCAGCTTTTCCCTGATCCGGCGCAGCAACGGCAGAAGTCCCTGCTGGTTCACATGTTCCATCGGCTCTCCGCCAAGCAGCGTAATGCCCTTGATATAACCCGGACTTAACAGCTTCAGGATCTCATCGATCGTATCCTGTGTAAACGGCTTTCCAAACCCGAAATCCCATGTTTCTTTATTGAAACATTCTTTGCAGTGATGGGTACAGCCACTGACAAACAAGGACACACGCACCCCCGGTCCGTTCGCCACATCACATCGTTTTATTTCTGCATAATTCATCTGATCGACTCCTTTTAAATTTGTTTTGACCCATATTCAAAATACTACTATAATCTATCTTATACGACAGTGTCTGTCTTCTGTAACACCGCTGCCATTCCACCTGTGAACGGAGGTATCCATATGAAGAAATCATCTGTAAAATATATTCTGTGTACCCTGCTTGTTGTGTGTCTGATCACCGCGGAAGGGATCGCACTCTACCGTCATCATCAGAAGGCCTCCCCACAGACAGCCGCACCAGTCACGACCTCCGGTCCGGGCAGCCGGACAGATGCATCAGAGACTCCCCTTCCGGAAACAACACCGGATCCGGATTCACCTGAGGGGAAAATCTACTATGCCTTTGAGCAGATTTTAAACGAACCGTCCTTTCAGGTGGATACCGACGCTACGATCAATCTAAAGGGCAGACTGATCAAGGGCAAACGCGTTCTCTCGGCGCGCGCCCATGTGACGGGTGCCGATGACCGCGACAATCTAAAGCTTGATATGACAACAAAAACAACCTCCCGCGGCAAAACAGAGAAAACACGTTCCACCTACCGTAACGGACTGTACTGCTCCGATAACGGCAAGGAGAAAACAAAAACTGAGCGTTCCCCGGAGGAGGTACTTTCCATGGTTACCTTTATCTCGGATATTATGCAGGATGCCTCCTCACAGCTTGAAAATATGAAGATAACCACCGACGACAGCGATACGATTTATTCGTTTACACTGCCGGGCGAAACCGCGTCCTACTACTTCAGCAGGATCATCGAACAGGCTTCCATGAATACCGAGGAACTGAAACATGTTACAGGTTCCGTGGACTCCCTGAAAATGAAATGCCGCCTGAACAAAAAAGGCATTCTGACAGAACAATCTGCCAGTGCTTCCGGGACGGTTTCCAAATCCATTTTTACCATTCCGGTCACACTGACAGAAACTACTTCTTTTATGATCCCATAACTATGATTCCGCAGAACACTGCAGCGGGCGCAGGGCATTTGCTCCTTTTCCCTCACGGACACTGCGGATTACTCCCGCCTTCTTTTACAGGTGAAGCGTTCTTGCGTTGATCTCCTTTGTCTTTCCGACATTCCAGAAATTCTCTCCAAGATATCCACAGGTACGTCTTGTAACGTTCATTTTATTCTTGTCCTTATTATGACACTGTGGACACTCCCACTCCAGATCATCGTTGATAATGATCTCACCGTCATATCCGCAGACATGGCAGTAATCCGACTTTGTGTTAAACTCCGCATACTGGATATTATCATAGATAAACCGTACCACATCCTCGAGTGCTTCCAGATTATGGCGCATATTCGGAATCTCCACATAAGAAATCGCACCGCCGGAAGATATCTTCTGGAACTGGCTTTCAAAGCGGAACTTCTCGAACGCATCGATTTTCTCTCTGACATCCACATGATAAGAATTGGTGTAATAGCCCTTGTCGGTTACATCCGGAATCTCACCGAAGCGTTTCTTGTCAATCTCTGCAAAGCGATAACACAGACTCTCTGCCGGTGTTCCGTACAGTCCAAATCCAAGACCTGTCTCAAGTTTCCAGGTATCACATGCCAGACGAAGACGCTTCATCAGACGCAGTGCAAAATTCGTTCCCTTCGGGTCGGTATGGCTGACACCTGTCATAAGCTTTGTTACCTCGTACAATCCGATATATCCCAGAGAAATTGTGGAATAACCGTCATGCAGAAGCTTGTCGATCGGCTCCCCCTTCTTAAGGCGGGCGATCGCACCATACTGCCAGTGGATCGGACTTACATTGGAAAGGGTTCCCTCCAGTGCATGATGACGACACATCAGAGCCTCGAAGCACAGTGCCAGACGTTCCTCTAACAGCGCCCAGAACTTCTCCTCATCGCCCTCTGCCAGAATACCGATCTGTGGCAGGTTCAGGCTGACAACGCCCTGATTGAAGCGTCCCTCAAACTTATAATTACCATTCTCGTCCTTCCATGGTGTTAAAAAGCTCCGACAACCCATACAGGAGAATACATTTCCCTCATAGTTTTCACGCATCATCTTGGCAGAAACATAATCCGGATACATTCTCTTGGCACTGCACTTTACCGCAAGCTTGGTGAGGTAATCATACTTTCCGCCTTTTAAGCAATTATGCTCATCCAACACATAGATCAGCTTCGGGAATGCCGGTGTCACATAGACACCCTTCTCATTCTTAATGCCCTCGATACGCTGCTTTAAGATCTCCTCTATGATCATCGCATTCTCTTCGATATACGGATCATCCTTATCCAGATTCAGGAACAATGTAACAAACGGAGACTGTCCGTTTGTGGTCATCAGAGTGTTGATCTGGTACTGGATCGTCTGCACGCCGGAACGAAGCTCATCACGGAGCCGGTCATCAATAAAACGCTCCCTGACTTCATCGGAAATTATATCTCCGTACTTTTCTTTGTAGTGGCGCTCATATTTATCTCTGGTCTTGCGCAGATACTTGCCTAAGTGGCGGATGTCAACAGACTGACCGCCGTACTGGCTGCTGGCAACCGCGGAAATAATCTGTGTCATAACGGTACACGCAACCTGGAAGCTCTTCGGACTCTCAATCAGCTTTCCGTTCATGACCGTTCCATTCTCAAGCATATCACCGATGTTGATCAGACAGCAGTTAAAAATGCTCTGCAGATAATAATCCATATCATGGAAATGGATCACACCATCCTCATGTGCCTTAATGATCTTCTCCGGCAAGAGGATACGCTTGGTCAGATCCTTTGACACCTCACCGGCGATCAGATCTCGCTGCGTAGACGCAATATATGCATTCTTGTTAGAGTTCTCCTCCATAACATCCTTATTACTGTTCTTGATCAGGCTCATGATGGAATCGTCTGTGGTGTTGGCACGGCGAACCATTTCTCTGGTGTAGCGGTATATAATGTACTTTTTTGCAAGCTCATACTTACGCTCTGCCATAAGCTTCTGTTCGATCATATCCTGGATATCCTCCACCATAAGGTTATCCGTTCTTTTATTTTCAATGCTGGCAACAATGGCATCAATCGTCTCCTCAGAAACCTGCTCATAGCGGTCTACCTCCACGTTTGCCTTCTGAATAGCGATCACGATCTTATTTCTGTCATAGTCAACAACTCTTCCGTCCCTTTTTGTTACTTTCATTGTCCCAAAACACCTCTTCTTTCTTCATTTTGTTCACCCCTGCCTGCGAGCTCCATACTCCTTCCTTTGCCCTCCAAGAATTGCTTCGCAATTCTCGTTGGCATCCCACCACGTTACGAGCATTTTCCTATATATTGAAAACAGTCCATTTCATCGTACCGAACGGACTTTTCGCAAGCGCGTCTATAGTCGATTATAGCAAACCCGTCGCCAAAAGTCCACAAGATATTGTATGTGTTTTTAAATATTTTTACCATATATAGTAGAAATGCCGATTTCACTAAGTCCTACGCGTGTAGACCGGAAATAAGCAGTCATTTTGTTGTTCAACTTCGTTTCCACAAAAAAGGATGCCGCACCTGATCGCTCAGATACGGCATCCCGTTATTTCAGAAAATCTACCTTCCGGTAATTATTTTACCTTCTTGTATACCTTCTTAATTTTCTTCTTGTTTGCTTTCTTGCTCTTACCTGTAACCTTAATTTTCTTCTTGCACTTCTTGAATGCAGTCTTGCTTACAGATTTCAGCTTTGCATTGCACTTGATGGTTGTAAGCTTCTTACATCCCATAAATGCCTTAGCAGGAATCTTCTTCATCTTCTTGTTAAGTTCTACGGTCTTGAGCTTCTTGCAGTTCATGAATACCTTAGAAGGAAGTGCCTTAACGTTTGTAGCCTTCTTAAAGCTGAACTTCTTAAGCTTAGCAGAGTTCTTGAAAGCACCGGACTTAACAGATGTGATCTTGTAAGTCATAACAGAAGCTGCGGTTGCAATTGCAGCCT
>NZ_DBLXSO010000050.1:0-23195 GCF_057878315.1 Jutongia sp.
GGAGCAAGCAGCACGCCGGGAAGTACCGGGCAGCCATACGCGGGAGCAAGCAGCACGCCGGGAAGCACCGGGCAGCCATACCCGGGAGCAAGCAGCACGCCGGGAAGTACCGGGCAGCCATACCCGGGAGCAAGCAGCACGCCGGGAAGTACCGGGCAGCCATACCCGGGAACAAGCAGCACGCCGGGAAGCACAGAACGACCATACCCGGGAACAACAAGCACTGCCGCACCGGCAAGAACGATGAGTCCGGAGGAAGAGGAGGAGTTTCTGGCGTGGCTCCTCGGATATTCAAAGCCACAGAGAACGGCGACGCCATCCGCCAGTCCTTCTGCCGATGCAGAGGATGAGGAGGAAGATCCAAACCTTGGAGAGAAGTTCATTTACAAGAATGCGGTGTACTGCGTGACCGGAACGAAACAGGTTTCCTTCTGCAGACCGACGAAAAGCAGAAAGCAGGTGACCATACCGGCGAGCGTTGTGTTCTGCCAGAAGAGATATAAGGTGACGTCGATCGACGCGAAGGCATGTGCCGGGGATACGAAGCTTACCCGGGTTACCATCGGGAAAAATGTGACCCGGATCGAAAAGAGGGCGTTCTGGAAATGCAAGAAGCTTAAAAAGGTTATTTACAAAGGAAAAAAGATAAGGAAGAAAAACATCGGAAAACAGGCATTTTCCGGAACAAAAATAAAAAATCATAAAAGAGTATTTTAAGCCGTTGATGCACGAAATGAACTTAGGTTTAAATTTTGCCCGCTGAATAGCGGGCATTTTAGTATAAAAAAGATTTTAATAAACGTCGTTATAAATAATCGCTTCCTTCACGGCATCAGCAGTCGCTTTATCTTTCAGTGCTGCAATGATGGCTCCCGCAAATTCAATGCAGGTACCCATGCCGCGGCTGGTGATCACGTTGTCGTCTGTGACAACCGGCTGCTTCACATAATCGCCGGTTGCAAGCTTGTCTGCAAACGAAGGATAGCAGGTTGCTTTCTTGCCCTCCAGGATTCCAAGCTCGCCAAGAACGGTCGGAGCAGCGCAGACAGCAGCAACCTTCTTGCCGTTTGCGGCAAATTCCTTGAGCTTTTCGCAGAGAGCGGTGCAGGCGCGAAGATTTGGAGTGCCCGGAATACCACCCGGAAGGATCAGCATTTCTGCTTCCTCAAAGTTGACCTCGGAAAGAGTCTTGTCTGCGGTGATCGTGACGTTGTGGGAACTGGTAACCTCTTTCTGATCTGTGATGGATACCATATCAATGGAAATTTTGGCGCGGCGGAGCATATCTACTACCGTCAGCATTTCCACCTCTTCATAACCGGTTGCCAAAAAAATACATGCTTGTGCCATAATGAATTACCTCCTTTATCATTGAAAAGTTTATTGTCTGATTTTATAAAATTGCTGCGTTCCAAAAGAAATTATATTGTCTTATTCGGCAGAATAGTTTGTCTTGCCGGCTTCTCTGTGACAGACCAGACGGCAGATCGGATTACCCTTTTGGAAGAATTTCTCTTCGTATTCGGTCATAACGTTATTCGGTGCCGGACCGTTGGCATGCAGATCAAAGCTGCATTCATCGAGGATCCATCCGGTTTCCTTGATCTCCTCCAGAGAGAAATCGAACAGCGGACGGTTATCTGTCTTGAATTGGATCATGCCATCCGGTGCCAGGAAACGGTCGTACCGCTCCAGAAACTGGCGGGAGGTCAGACGGCGCTTGGAATGGCGGTCCTTTGGCCATGGATCGGAGAAGTTGAGGTAGATTTTCTGAACCTCGCCCGGCGCAAAATATTCGTCAATATCTTCGGCGTCCATGCGCAGGAAAAGAAGATTGTCACTCTCGAGCTCCTCGCGGTGGTCCAGCGCACGCACCAGAACGCTGGAATATTTCTCGATGCCGATATAATTGATCTCCGGATTCTGACGTGCCATTTCCAGAATGAATTTGCCCTTACCCATGCCGACTTCGATGTGAACCGGATGATCATTGTGGAAATATTCGGCAGCCCATTTTCCTCTGTAATCAGCACCATCGGCACCGTCGGTCTGGATCGTGTATTTGTCTTCTAAAATGCGCTCCTGAGAGCCGGGAATATTTCGTAATCGCATATCAGTCCTCCATCAATAATATATTGAAATAAGCTGCCGGACAGCAATGGTATGGAAATATTGCTATCGTTTTAAATCCTGCAGCATGTCTTTATCCACAAGTAGTTTAAGATAATCGCCGGATAAAGTCAAATTGAAATGCCGCGCATAATTTGTTTTATTTTGGACACACTATCATTGTTATAAAGAAGATTAAGAAAAATGAGGCAACAAGTTGCTCAGAAAAGGAGGCAAGTGTGTAAAAATATTGCTGATGCAATCTTTTTACACAACTATTTGCTTTGGAGTACAAGCAAATAGCTCTGATGGCAGAAGAAAAATCACCTGCGTGAATTTTTCTTCGCCTCTTCGCAACAAGTTGCTCAGAAAAGAGGTAGTTATGGTATTAACAGAAAAAGAAACGGCGGCATTGAAGGATCTGCAGTCACAGGAGAAAATCTGTGCGAAGAAGTATGAGAAATACAGTCAGCAGGCGAAGGATCCGGAACTGAAGAATCTGTTTGAGACGATTCAGAAGGAGGAGCAGAAGCATTACGAATCGCTGGGGCAGGTGCTAGACGGAACCGTGCCGGAATGCGACTGCAATGACAACAATGGCAAGGATTACACGCCGAAGGCAACGTATATGTCCGATGATAATTCGGAGGATAAGATGAATGACAGCTTTCTGGCGACCGACTGCATCGGCACGGAGAAGCTGGTGTCATCGGAGTACAACACGGATGTCTTTGTGTTTGGCGAGCCGGGGGTGCGCAAGCTTCTGGCAGACATTCAGGTCGAGGAGCAGAATCACGCGGAAATGCTCTATAAGTATAAGACCGTGAACCGCATGTCATAGAGGCAGCTTGCATAAGCAATTGTGCGGTGACGCGCAAAGTGGGCAAGCCCACTTTGTTCCGGTATAGGAAAATGCTCGTAACGTGGTGGAAGCAAGGGCAAAACGCTGGTTTTGCCCTTTTGTTCCGGTATAGGAAAATGCTCGTAACGTGGTGGAATGCCAACGAGAATTGCGAAGCAATTCTTGGAGGGCAAAACGCTGGTTTTGCCCTTTTGTTCTTGGACGTATCGTGAATGCTCCGGGGGTAAACACTCCGGGGCGTTTCTACATATATTAAGAAAGTGCTCGCCGGGACTTTTGACACTCCTTTGACGATACCCGTGCCACATGTTATGATTGGGTTATCAATAACGGAGCATGAATGCCGCGTCAGGGGCGGCAGAATGGGGGCACGTATGAAGAAATTTCGATGGGTTGCAATTGTAGTTGGGATGATCCTTGTGGCAGCTATTGTGTTTTGCACGAAGGGAATCCGGCTGGAGCGTGATGAAGGCTCCTCACAGGGAGGGGAGCAGGTGGCAGTACAGACGGAGCTGCCGGCGGAAACGGAGACTACGCCGACCGAAGTGCCGCAGGATGAGACAGTAGATGATCTGGCGGAACAGGTGCCGGAGGATCCGAATCTGACGACGATCTATGTGTATGATGAGGCGGCAGAGTCGTTCGGACTGCAGGACATGGGCTGGTTTGCGGATATCATGGCAAAGCGGTTCGGTGTGAGATTATATATGTTCAAGCATGTCGCGGCGACAAGGCTGGGCGATGATGTGTACCGAAAAATGGACATAGCGATCTGGGATACAGAGTCATCGTCCTATTATGTACAGGCGAAAGCGGAGGGGCGTCTGGAGGATATTCAGGTGTCGCATATGAAGAACGGAAAGGTAATCTCGATCGGTGTGCGGTCTGTGAATAAGAAGCTGTGCCGTAAGATCGTGAAATATATGAATTCTTCGGAGGCACAGATGGAGGCAACCTACGGTCCGAAGAAGATCTGCTGGTATTACCGGAAAGGAAAGGCGTATCTGACCGAGACGGGTGCGAGATGTATCGTCGATGCAGGCTGTAAGCTGGATGCCGGTCTGTCGGGACGCCGCAGCTTTTCGGAGGGACATTGCCCGATGTCATACCGTCTTGGTGAGATGTCGGATATTGATCCGAAGACCGGGGAGAGCTATGACGTTCTGGAAAAGACGCGCCGCGTGGAGACGAAGGCGAAAAAGGGAGACCGGAATGCCGGTAAGGCTACGGCAGCTCCGAACCTTGCCGGGACTGCCGGAAATGACAAAAAGATCGGCAAGGATGTGTCCCAAATATTGGTCACATATAATATGAGAGGTTATCGTGCACTGGGAACGCGGACACTGGATGCATCACAGTTAAAGCAGGTGACCGAGTGGTTTGATGAGCTTAAGCTGACCAAACGTAAGAAGCCGGCGGAGGGGGATTCAGACTACACATCATGGCAGGATACGAAGGATAATTTCATTCACTACCGGTTAAAGGGTGGCAAATATAAGAATGTAATCTATTATCCGCAGACAGAGGTTGTACAGATTGATAAAAAGTGGTATAACAATTCTGTTTCCGTGGAACGGACACCGGCAGACACTTTCGCTAAGGGTGCCGGCAGTGATGGGACTTCATTCTATATTTATGGAAAGAAGTACGATCTGCGGGAGCAGGATGCGAATGTAAAGGCAATCCTGTACTGCGAGGATGTGGGAGCCGATGTTGCAGTGATCTGCCGTTTGAAAAAGGGCGGCGATGCCGCATTTATCTATGACCGCGTGTATCGAAAGTTTATCGCCGAGCGGAAGGGCACCCACTTTGCGCTGAGCACCCGCGAGGACGGCAACATGCCGGAGGACGGCGTTTATGTGGATCCGAAGGGTGCTGTCAGAGATTACACCGGCGCGCTGTATGGAAAAAAGATTGAACTCAAAAAGGGAGAGAAGATCTGCAGTCTGTATCAGCCGGATGGCAAGACGGAGTGGTGGACGATGATCGCAGATATCAGAGCCAATGATGTCCGCAATATCGAGATCGAGAAAGTGTCCGCTCAAAAGACAACGCCCAAAAAGCAGTGACAGAATGACCAAACAGAACGACAAAATGAAATGAGAAAAAGAGGTAAGGAAAGTGCATACATTAAAAAAGTTTATTCCATATTATTCTCCATACAAAGCAGTGTTTTTCCTGGATCTGATCTGTGCGGCAATGATCAGCCTGATCGATCTGGCATATCCGCAGATCCTTCGGACAATGACAAAGACGATTTTTGCGGGGGAGTCCGCTGCGATATTAAAGGCACTTGTGCCGATCGGGCTGGCGATGCTTGCCATGTACATTGTACAGATGCTTTGCAAATATTACGTCAGTTATCAGGGTCATATGATGGGTGCCAATATGGAGCGCGATATGCGGCAGCAGCTTTTTGATCAATATGAGAAGCTTTCCTTTGCTTATTATGACCAGAACAATTCCGGACAGATGATGAGCAAGCTGGTGTCCGATCTGTTTGATATTTCCGAGATGGCACACCATGGACCGGAGAATCTTTTTATTTCACTGATTAAGATCATAGGCTCTTTTGTGTTTCTGTTTCTGATCAATGGACGGCTTGCTGTCCCACTTTTGGTACTCGTATTTTTCATGATCCTGTTTTCGTATGGACAGAACAAACGGATGCAGGCAACCTTTATGGATAACCGGCAAAAGATCGGTGATATCAACTCGAGCTTGCAGGACACATTGGCGGGAATCCGTGTTGTGCAGTCCTTTGCCAATGAAGAAATTGAGCGTGAGAAATTCTGCCACAGCAATGAAAATTTTCTGAAATCCAAGAACGCCAATTATCGCTGCATGGGGACGTTTATGAGCGGAAACCTGTTCTTTCAGGGGCTGATGTATCTGGTGACGCTTATATTTGGCGGCTGGCTGATCGCGAAGGGTCAGATGGAGGTGGCAGATCTTGCCATGTATGCGCTCTATATCGGAATCTTTATCAGTCCGATCCAGATTCTTGTGGAGCTGACGGAAATGATGCAAAAGGGACTTTCCGGCTTCCGCCGTTTTCTGGCGGTCGTGGAGACGGAGCCGGACATTGTGGATGCACCGGATGCCACAGAGCTGACGGACGTGAAGGGCGAGGTGGAATACGACAATGTTTCCTTTCATTACAGCGATGATGACACGCTGGTGCTGGCAGATGTGTCCTTCCGTATTAAGGCTGGCAGATCGATTGCGCTGGTCGGACCGTCCGGAAGCGGTAAGACGACGATCTGTTCCCTGCTTCCGCGGTTTTATGATGTGACCGGCGGCACGATCCGAATTGATGGGAAGGATGTGCGCAGCCTGACGCTGGAGAGCCTTCGAAATCAGATCGGTCTGGTGCAGCAGGAAGTGTATCTGTTCTGCGGCACGATTCGGGAGAATATTGCGTATGGCAAGCCGGGGGCTTCGATGGAGGAGATCATTGACGCGGCAAAGAAAGCCAATATTCATGACTTCATTATGTCCCTGCCGGATGGATATGACAGTTATGTGGGAGAGCGTGGAACCCGTCTTTCGGGTGGACAGAAGCAGCGTATTTCGATTGCACGTGTTTTTCTGAAGAATCCGCCGATCCTGATCTTAGATGAGGCAACAAGTGCACTGGATAATGAAAGTGAGCGCTGGATACAGCACAGTCTGGAAGAGCTTGCGAAAAACAGAACGACCATCACTATTGCTCATCGCCTGTCAACCATAAGGAATGCAGACGAGATCTTAGTGGTGGCCGATACCGGTATTGCCGAGCGTGGTACTCATGACGAGTTGCTGGCGTTAAATGGAATCTATGCACATTATAATGAAATGGCGTAATCCGAATGTCAGAAAAACATAAAGTTTTCTTAAGAAAAACGAGCGGATTTCTTAAAGCTTATCTGTTATCTTGATAATGGGAAACAAAAGACGGATGGCGGGCGCTTGCCGGAACGGATCAAAGCGCCCTGCCGCTTAGAAAGGTGCGATCATTATGAAGAGAAGAGGTAACGTAAGAAGCAGCGAGAAAAAGGGAAACGGTAAGAAAGTGGTTGTCAGCATGATCCTGCTGATCGTGGTGGCATGTGTGGCGGTGTACGGGATTGCATTATATCATGGGACGCCGCATGGCAATGATTATATAGAGATGGAGAATGGAAACGCATCATGACGAAGATATTGTTGGTAGAGGATGACCGGGAGATTGTGAAAAACTTAAGCCTTTTTCTGAAGGAGGAGGGCTTTAGCGTGCAGGCGGTCTCCGGTCAGAAGGCTGCCATGGAGCAGATCGAGGAGCATGGTCAGGAGATAGATCTGGTACTTTTGGATGTGTCTCTTGAGGATGGCAATGGATTTGCGGTGTGTGCCGCGATCAAGGCAAACACAGAGATTCCGGTGATCTTTCTGACGGCATCCGGTGATGAGTACAGCACTGTGACGGGGCTTGATATGGGGGCAGATGATTATATCAGTAAGCCGTTTCGTCCGAGGGAACTGATCTCGCGCATGAAAGGGGTGCTGCGGCGGTGCGGCAGGACACAGTCGGTGCTGGAGCTGGGCGATGTCCGGGTGGACACGCTGGGCGGCACTGTGACGAAAAACGGACAGGAGATCATTCTTTCGGCACTGGAATACCGGCTTTTGCTTGTGTTTATCAATAATAAGGGAATCGTTCTGACACGGAATAAACTGTTGGAGGAAATCTGGGATGCCGCGGGGGAGTATGTCAACGATAATACGTTGACGGTTTATATCAAGCGGCTGCGCCAGAAGATTGAGGATGATCCGCAGGAGCCTGTGCTGATCCGCACGATCCGGGGCATGGGATACCGGGCGGACACATAAATTAATGCGTTGGCATAGAAAGGGCACACTGATATTATGGAATAAATTGCGACAAAATATTACGGCAGGACAGAAACGGACACGGTCGTTTGGCAGCAGTACAGAAGTGGGGATAATATATGAAGCTATTTCGAAATCCCGAGATCAAGAGGGAGATTCTTTACTATATAATTGTGTATCTGGCAGGAGCAGCGCTGGCATTCCGGCAGCTTGGCGGTAAGGGCGCAGGGATCGTCCTTCTGGCAGGCGCGGCAGCGCTGGTTCTGCATTTGTGTTTTACGGCGAAACGTTACCGGCGGATAGCACAGATGTCCGAAAAGATGGACAGTATTCTGCATGATGACGGAGAAACGCTGCTGCAGGATTGTCAGGAGGGCGAGGTTGCAGTGCTTCACACGCAGCTAAGCAAGCTGGTGCTCCGAATGCGGGAGCAGGCGGGCAATCTTCAGCAGGACAAGATCTTTCTGGCAGATGCGCTGGCAGATATTTCGCATCAGCTCAAGACGCCGCTGACCTCGCTGCAGCTTCTGGCAAGCTTTCTGCAGGAGGATGAAGTCAGCACTGAGCGCCGTCGTGAGATTGCGCGTGATATTGTGACATTGCTTGGCAGGATCGACTGGCTGGTGTATGCACTTCTGAAAATGTCGCGGCTGGACGCCGGAACATCCGGCATGAAGGAGGAGACGGTTTCGGTCGCAGAGCTTACGGAGCAGGCGTATCAGCTTGTTGCGGTGTCCATGGATCTGCGGGATATCCGCTGGGATTGTCAGGTGGAGCCGGGGGTGTCCTTTACGGGCGATATGTCCTGGAGCGTGGAAGCGGTCGGTAATATTTTGAAAAACTGTATGGAATATTCCGAACCCGGCGGGGCAATTCATGTGACGGGAACGGAGAATCCGCTGTATACGGAGCTTGTGATCCGGGACGAGGGCAAGGGGATTGCGCCGGAGGATCTGCCACACCTGTTTGAGCGCTTTTACCGTGGTAAGCAGAACAGCACAGAGAGCGTGGGAATCGGCCTGTCACTGGCACAGAAGATCATCGTGCAGCAGAACGGTACGATACAGGTGAAGAATGCGCCGGATCGGGGAGCGATATTTACGATCCGTTTCTATAAAACAGTGGTATAAGAACGAAAGTGACGAAACTGTCACAATAAAGTCACCGCCCTGTCATCTCATTCCATTATCATCTTATGATGTAAGATGCAAAGGGCAAAAGCAGATAGCAACGGAGTGATCTGTGACATCCGCTGCAATGAAAGCAGAACAGAAAGGAATGAGAAACGATGGAGATATTAAAGGTAGAACATCTGAAAAAGACGTACGGAGAGGGAGAGAATGCGGTTCACGCATTGGACGATGTATCTTTTTCGGTAGAGAAGGGGGAATTTGTGGCGATCATCGGACCGTCCGGCTCCGGTAAATCAACCCTGTTGCACATTCTCGGTGCTGTCGATGTACCAACATCAGGAAAAGTATATATGGGCGGTCAGGATGTATTTGCACAGAATGAGGAGGAGCTGGCGGTGTTCCGGCGCCGTCAGGTGGGGCTGATCTATCAGTTCTATAATCTGATCCCGGTATTAAATGTACGTGAAAATATTACGCTGCCGATCCTGATGGATGGGCGCAAGGTCAATGAGAAACGTCTGCAGGACATGATTCACACGCTGCACCTCGAGGGAAGAGAAAAGCATCTTCCGAACCAGCTTTCCGGTGGTCAGCAGCAGAGAGTTTCCATTGGAAGAGCATTGATGAATGCACCGGCAGTTGTGCTTGCCGACGAACCGACCGGTAATCTGGACAGCCGCAACAGCCATGAGATCATGGGACTTTTGAAGGAGTCCAACAAGGCGTACGACCAGACGCTGATCATGATCACGCATGACGAAAGCATTGCCCTGCAGGCAGATCGTATCATTGCGATCGAGGACGGCAGGATCACAAGAGATGAGGTGATCCGGTCATGAATATATTCAATCAGTTTACACTTCGCACACTCCGCAAAAACAAGATCCGTACACTCGTAACAGTTGTCGGTATTGCACTTTCCGTGGCAATGTTTACCGCAGTGACATCATCGATCGCAAGCTTTCAGCAATATCTTCTGAATATGGAAGTTGTCAGAGAGGGTGCATGGGAAGGCAGAATGATGGCGACTGATCTGCAGAGTATTCAGAATATTACGGCAGATAAGCGGGTCAAGGACTGGACGCAGATGGATAATCTGGGCTATGCAGAATTAAAGGACTGTACCAATGATGACAAACCGTATCTGATGATCGAGGCGGTTGATAAGGATTTTACCAAATACAGCCCGATCACGCTGTTAGAGGGAAGAATGCCGAAGGATTCTTCGGAGATCGTGATCTCCAAGCATCTGGAATACAATGGCGGCGTGACATATAAGATTGGCGATACATTAAAGCTTTCGGTTGGAACAAGATACAGCAAGGCGCTTTCGGGAGAAAAGTCAGAGGTACTGACGTCAAACGATCCGTACCGCCCGGGGGAAAACGTAAAAGAAAAGTCCTTAAAAACGTACACGGTGGTTGGCATCTGCGACCGCCCGGTGTCCGAGGATTATTCATCGGCGGGGTATACGGCATTTACAAGAAAGGACGACCAAAAGGCGGTTAACTATGATCTGTTTCTGACCTTCAACACGCCGGAACAGAGTTATGATATTATGACAAAATATGCTGCGACCGGTGTGTATAAAACGCATGAAGATCTGCTCTGTTTTGAGGGAAAAAGCACAAATAACAGTTTTAATGCCATTCTTTATTCGATGGGTGCGATTTTGATGGCAATCATTATGGTCGGTGCGATTTCGTTGATCTACAGTGCATTTTCAATTTCGCTCAGTGAGCGTACCAAGCAGATGGGGCTTTTGAAATCCATTGGTGCCACGAAAAAGCAGATAAGGCACAGTGTGGTCTTTGAAGCATGTGTACTTTGTATGGTTGGCATTCCTCTGGGAATCGCGGCGGGACTTGGAGGGATCGGAATTACGCTTCATGGAATTTCCGGATTGTTACTTAAGCTCTGGTCGGGAGACACGCCGCTACGGATCCATCTTGTTGTGACATGGCAGGCGATTGCGATTGCGGTTATTGTCAGCTTTATTACCGTGCTGATCTCAGCGATGATCCCGGCTGCAAAAGCGGTGCGCATTCCTGCGATTCAGGCGATCCGCCAGAGTGATGACATTAAGATCCGTGCGGGCAAGGTTAAAACCTCCGGGCTGACATATAAGCTGTTTGGCTTTTCGGGAATGCTTGCCAGCAAGAATTTCAAAAGAAACCGTAAGAAATATCGTACCACGGTATTTTCCCTTTTCATCAGTATTGTGCTTTTCGTCAGTGCGACCAGCTTCAGTGGTTATCTAAAGAAATCGTCCTCCATTGCGGACAGTCAGCAGGAAAGCTATGACATCGGCTGCTCTGTATCGGACAAGGCAGCGAACGGAAAGTCACCATCTGAGATTGCAGCCGGCATGGAGGCGATCGGTTCGGTCGACAGTGTCAGATACCTGAAGGAAAACTATAATCAGCAGATGGAGATTTCACGGGAATGTCTGTCCGACAAATATCTTTCCTATGTAAAGGAGAGTGATCCGGGGCGTATCAATGAAAAGAAGGGGACAGTGAGAATTCCGGTCAATCTGACCTTTCTGCAGGATGATGTATTCCGTGAATATCTGCAGGAGAAAAATATGGATGCGGACGAGTACATGACTACCAATCCGATGAACGCGCTGGTGTGGGATCGCTTTGTTCTGGAGGATGAAAAGAAAATCTATTCCATGGAGATCCTGAAGAAGGATAATGTTGATGCGACACTTGCCATGGCAAAGGCAGTAAAGGGATATTATTTCAGCTGGCAGGATGGAGACAAATATATTTATAACAGCGATGACAGCGAAGAGAGCAAAATGATCCCGGTGGACAAGGCGACGATCACACATCCGATTCACATCGGTAAAAGAATGACGGCAAATGCGCCGGCAGGTGTAAGTATTTCCAAGTGGGATGAGGCAGTCAACGTGGTTCTTCCGTACAGTCTGGTGAAGGATGGGATCCTGCGCGGAGTAGTTGACTCGGAGGATGGATATACAAGATATATTCTTATGGCAAAGCAGCATGAGAAAGCAAGCACAGATCTTGCGGGATATTTTGAGGAGGAGCTGTCCGGCGTGGATGCAGGTACGATCGTTGATGCTGCGGCAAGCCGTGATTCCGATCAGGCGCTGATCCTTATTCTCGATATCTTTTCCTATGGGTTTATTGTGCTGATCTCTCTGATCGCGATCGCCAATGTATTTAACACGATATCGACGAATGTTATGCTGCGCCGTCAGGAATTTGCGATGCTAAAATCCGTGGGCATGACCGGAAAGGGCTTCCGCCGCATGATGAATTACGAATGCATTCTGTATGGTATAAAGGGACTTATATTCGGGCTTCCGGTGTCTCTGGCACTTAGTTTTCTGATGTACAAGTCAATGGTGGATGGCATTGATGTAAGCTTTATGTTTCCGTGGCAGGGAATGCTGATCTCCGCTTTCAGTGTGTTTGCAATTGTATTTATCACAATGCTTTATGCAATGCGTAAGGTCGGCAAAGAGAATACCATTGAGGCACTCCGCAATGAAAATCTGTAATTATAAAAATTGAGCCGTGTATTATTTCTGTAACGTAAAAGTAATGAAATCTTATGATTTTTGTTATGGCGGTTTCAGAAAATACACGGTATAATTAGGGAAACAAACGACATGTTCAAGGGGGGGAAGTGCGCGCAATCCGGTAGAACGGATGATCTGCACGGTTGTTTTGTGCCGGCGGTTTTAAGCCGAGGCTCTGAGAAAGGAATGAAAGATTAATATGCAGAATATTATTGTGCTTGACGATGAGAAGGAGATTGCGGATCTCCTGGAGGTGTATCTGACGAATGAGGGTTATCAGGTGTTTAAGTTTTACCGGGCAGAGGGGGTGCTCGACTGCATTCGGGACAATGAGATCTCACTGGCGATCCTTGATGTAATGCTGCCGGATATCGACGGCTTTCAGCTTTGCCGCAAGATCCGGGAGAACTGGTATTTTCCGATCATCATGCTGACGGCGAAGGTCGAGGACGTGGACAAGATCACGGGACTGACCGTGGGGGCGGACGATTATATTACGAAGCCGTTCAATCCGATGGAGGTTGTTGCGAGAGTGAAGGGGCAGCTCAGACGTTCCCAGACCTATAATCCGTCCATGAGCGGACAGGAAGAGGAGGAGTCCTACAACATCCGCGGGCTGGAGCTGGTGCCGAACATGCACACCTGCTATCTGTACGGCGAGAAGATCGACCTGCCGCCGATCGAGTATGACATTCTCGTTTATCTTTGCCGCCATCTGGGGAAAGTGGTTTCGGCAGAGGAGTTATTTGAGGCGGTCTGGGGAGAGAAATATCTCAACAGCAATAATACCGTCATGGCGCATATCGCAAGGATCCGCGAGAAGCTTCATGAGAATGCACGCGCACCGAAGTTTATCAAAACAGTCTGGGGCGTTGGATATAAGATGGATCGGTAAGGATCCGAAACAGGGAAAGGAATGTAAGGATTTATGGAGGGTGACGTTCGTCAAAAGGTTGCAAAGCAGCTTGTAAAAGGATATCTGGTACACATGCTGGTCTATATTGTGGCGGTGCTGGCACTTCTTGGAATCGCCTATTGGTGGTGCAACAGCCAGATCTGGTATTCGTGGGACGAACTTTACCCTCTTGTTCATTGGCTTCATATCAATGTGGTCGCTGTCTTTCTTGGAGTGATGCTGATCGGCTGCGTGGCGATCACCTGTGTTCATTTCTATCAGATGGCACGTATGCTGGAGCTTGTCACTACGGCTGTAGATGACCTGTATTCAAACCGGATCAACAGTGTAAAGCTTCCTGCTTCTCTGCAGGAGGTGGAGCGCAAGCTGAATGAGATCATGATAGGGATCCGTGACAGCCAGCAGGAGGCGAAAGATGCCGAGCAGCGCAAGAATGACATGATCATTTACATGGCGCATGATCTGAAAACGCCGCTGACCTCCGTGATCGGTTATCTGACATTGTTGAAGGATGAACCGGAGATTTCACAGGAGCTTCGCCAGAAGTATCTTGATATTGCCTGGAATAAAGCGGGACGTCTGGAGGATCTTGTCAATGAATTCTTCGAGCTGACCCGTATGAATTTTGCACATATGAGCCTGAATTGCAACATGGTCAATATGTCGATGATGGTGGAACAGTTTATGTATGAATTTAAGCCTCTTCTGGCGGAGAAGGGGATGGATTATCAGCTGGAGACAGAGCCGGAGATCATGGTGTACTGCGACATCGAGAAGATGCAGAGAGTTTTCGACAACCTGCTTAAGAATGCGATCAATTATGGTTATCCGGACAGCATGATCCATGTTTATCTGGAGAAGAATGGCGAGAAGGGCATGCGGTTGATTGTTCAGAATCATGGACAGACAATCCCTGCCGAGAAGCTGAGCTATCTGTTTGAACAGTTCTTCCGGCTGGACAGCTCCAGAGATTCCCAAACCGGCGGAACAGGGCTTGGTCTTGCAATCGCCAAGCAGATCGTGGAGCTGCACGGAGGTAAGATTTCTTGCGAAAGTTCCAATGAAACAATTGTATTTATCGTGGAAATATGATCGGAGGCACGCCTGACATATGGAAAACCAGACCGGAAAACAACTGAAATATGTACAGATCGTTGAGGAGCTGAAGGGGAAGGTATTGTCCGGGCAGATCCAGCCCGGGGACAAGCTTCCTTCGGAAAATGTTCTTGCTGCTCAGTATCATGTGAGCCGGCAGACCGTGCGCAAAGCGATCGCGATCCTGGAGAACGAGGGCTACGTTTATGCGGAGCACGGAAGAGGAACCTTCTGTACAGAGCTTGTGCGCCACCGGCATGAATCGGGGAACATTGCTGTAGTGACGACGTATTTATCGGATTATATTTTCCCGGAGGTGATCCGCGGGATCGACGATGTGCTGACGAGAGAGGGTTACAGTATCATCCTTAAGAATACGAGAAATTCGCGGACGCAGGAGATACGTTGTCTACAGGAGCTTTTGCAGAAGGATATTGACGGCATTATTATTGAGCCGAGCAAGAGTCAGATCTACTGCAGACATACCGGGCTGTTTGAGCAGCTTAAGCAGTTTCAGATTCCGTATGTATTTATTCAGGGATGTTATGAGCAGATGAAGGATAGTCCGCAGGTGCTGATGGACGACTGTGCGGGTGGCTTTCTGCTTACGAAGCACCTGATTGAGCAGGGGCACCGGCAGATCGCCGGTGTTTTCAAGGCAGATGACATGCAGGGGCAGAACCGCCACAAGGGTTACGCCAGGGCGCTCGCCGAGGCGGGGATCGCATACGATCCGGACAAGGTTGTCTGGTTTTACACGGAGGATCGTGCACTGCACCCGTATGAGAAGCTCGGACAGATGGTGGCTGACGGAGTGCTGATGGATGGGGTTGTATGCTATAATGACCAGATCGCATTTGAGGTGATCCGTGCGCTGCAGCACGCAGGAGTGCAGGTGCCGGAGGATGTCTCGGTGTGTGGCTACGACAATTCGCCGATGGCGCATTCGGGGGAGCTGCGGCTGACAACGATCGCGCATCCGCAGGAACGTCTTGGCGCGATGGCAGCAGAGCTTTTGCTGCGGCTGATCGGCGGTGAGGAGCCGGGTGACGATAAGATTCTGGTGGAGCCGGAGCTTGTTATTGGCAATTCTACGATTTTAAGAAAAAACAACTTGTAAATACGAGTGTACAAGTTGTATCATGAGAATATAGAACAAACGGAGGAACAAGGCAGTGTGTCCGGGAGGGATGACCGCCTTGTTTATGTTATTCCGAAGGAGATCGTATCAGGGGATATCGGTGTAACTGTATATTTTGGGAAAGGCATGGTGAGTAAGATGAATGCAAAGGAAAGTATCTTAAACGGAAAAGCAGCACTTGGTATTGAGTTTGGATCCACCCGTATTAAGGCGGTGCTGATCGACGAGAACTGCGAGGCGCTGGCAGTTGGTTCCTATCATTGGGAGAATCAGCTTGTGGACGGTATCTGGACCTACAGTCTGGAGATGATACATACCGGTCTGCAGGCGTGCTATAAGGATCTGGCAGACAAGGTACGTGCACAGTATGATTTACCGCTTACGAAGCTGGCGGGCATCGGCATCAGCGCAATGATGCACGGCTATATGGCATTTAATAAGGAAGATGAGCTGTTGGTTCCATTCCGGACATGGCGTAATACCATGACGGAGGAGGCTGCGGCGAAGCTTACCGAGGAGTTTCAGGTCAATGTGCCGGAGCGCTACAGCATTTCACATCTGTATCAGGCAATCTTAAAGAACGAGGAGCATGTGAAGGACATTACGTTTTTCACAACGCTTGCCGGTTATATCCACTGGCAGCTCACCGGACAGAAGGTACTTGGCGTCGGTGATGCGTCCGGTATGTTCCCAATCGATTGTGCGACGAAGGATTATGACGAGGAGAAGCTTGCGAAGTTTGATAAGCTCATCGAGGGATATCATTTCCCGTGGACATTGCGTGAGATCCTGCCAAAGTCACTGACTGCGGGAGAGGAAGCAGGCGTGCTTACCGTGGCAGGCGCAAAGCTGCTCGATCCGACCGGTACACTGGAAGCGGGCATTCCGCTTTGTCCGCCGGAGGGCGATGCAGGTACCGGTATGGTCGCAACCAACAGTGTGAAGATACGCACAGGAAATGTTTCTGCGGGAACCTCAGTCTTTGCAATGATCGTTATGGAGAAGGAGCTTCAGAAGCTTCATACGGAGATCGATCTTGTGACAACACCGGCAGGCGATCTGGTGGCAATGGTGCACTGCAACAACTGTACCTCAGATATCAATGCGTGGGTCAACCTGTTCGGAGAATTTGCAGCGAAAATGGGTATGCCGGTGGTTGACAAAGGGAAATTATATGATCTGCTGTTTAAGGTTGCATTAGAGGGCGAGCCGGACTGCGGCGGACTTCTTTCTTATAACTACTTCTCCGGCGAGAGCATTACCGGCTTTGATGAGGGACGTCCGTTGTTTGTCCGTCATGCAGATGATAAGCTCAGCCTGGCGAACTTTATGCGCGCGCATCTGTTCACGGCGCTTGGTGCATTGAAGAACGGTCTTGACATTCTGCTCAAGGAGGAGAATGTGCCGGTTGATAAGATTTACGGGCATGGTGGCTTCTTTACCGTGCCGGGGGCCGGTCAGAAGATCATGGCAGCAGCGATGAATACGCCGGTTTCCGTGATGGATACGGCAAGCGAGGGCGGTGCCTGGGGCATTGCCGTGCTTGCTCAGTACATGGTAGACGGAGCAGACGAGGCGCTGGCAGATTATCTGGATCATCAGGTATTTGCCGGTCAGACGGGAACAACACTGGAGCCGGATCCGGCAGACGTTAAGGGCTTTGACGACTTCCTGATACGTTATAACAAGGGACTTGCGATCGAGCGGGCTGCCGTAGAGAGCATATAGAGTATATAAAGGCAGTGTATGTATATATAAAAAGTGTATGTATAAACATGAAAGTGAAGCAGAAAGGGGCAATTGCGATGTTAGAGGAATTAAAACAGCAGGTATACGAAGCAAACATGGAGCTTCCGAAGAGAGGACTTATTACATATACATGGGGCAATGTCAGCGGCATTGACCGTGAGACCAATTATTTTGTCATCAAGCCGAGCGGTGTTGATTATGATAAGCTGAGACCGGAGGATATGGTTGTGATGGATCTGAACGGCAATAAGATCGAGGGCGAATATAAACCGTCCTCCGACACTCCGACACATCTGGAGCTTTATCTGAGATATCCGGAGATCGGCGGTATTGTGCACACACACTCGCCGGAGGCAACCGCATGGGCGCAGGCGGGACGTTCCATTCCGCTGTACGGAACCACGCATGCAGACTACTTCTATGGAGAGATCCCTTGTGCCAGAAGCCTGACTCCGGAGGAGATTGACGAGGCATATGAGGCCAATACCGGTCTTGTCATCATTGAGACATTTGAGCTGGCGGGCTTAAATCCGATGTACACGCCGGGCATCCTCTGCAAGAACCACGGTCCGTTTACCTGGGGCAAGGATGCGGCAGAGGCGGTTCACAACGCAGTCGTGCTGGAGGAGGTTGCGAAGATGGCGACCAAGACCGAGCTGATCAATCCGAAGGTACAGCCGGCACCGGACAGCATCCGCGACAAGCATTTCTTCCGCAAGCATGGAGAGAATGCGTATTATGGACAGTGATCGGGAAAGTGAACGATACATGATATTTCAAAAACGAATAATGAATAAGATTTTATGGGTGTATGAAAATGCACCCATTTTTTGCTTTTGCATTATAGTTTCGGGGATTAAAGATAGCCAATTTTATATGGATTTGATACAATAAAACTAAAAAGAAAGGACTCGGGATCAGTAAGAAAGGGGGAGCATTTATGTACAAAGTATTTTTGATCGAGGACGAGATCGTGATACGGGAAGCGCTGGAACGGATGATTCCATGGAATGAATATGGTTTTGAACTGGTAGGAAAGGCAAAGGACGGAGAGATTGCGCTTCCTATGATACGCAAGACAAAACCGGACGTGCTGATTACAGATATTAAAATGCCGTTTATGGATGGTCTGACATTAAGTGGCATAGTGAAAAAGGAATTTCCGGATATTCGTATTGTGATCGTTAGTGGGTATGATGACTTTGAATATGCCAAAAAAGCGATTGCTCTCGGGGTGGACGACTATCTGTTGAAGCCGATCGCTAAGGCGGAGTTTGTCAATGTTCTTCAAAAAATTTATCAGGATTTTGAAGAAAAGGGGAAACAGCAGGATTACTATGAAAAATTCGAACAGGAATTTAAGAAATATGAGAATCATTCCAGACGTGATTTCTTTGAATTGCTTGTAACGAAGCATGTGGATCTGCAGGAGATTTACGAGAAGGCAGAAAAGCTTTCGTTTGATATTATGGCAGAAAGTTACAATATGGTGTTTTTCTCGTTGTCAGAGAGCAAAGACACAGATACGGTTGATCAGAGGTATTCGCAGAGAGTGGCAGATCTTCAGAAGCAGATTGATGATGCACTGCAAAAAGAAAAGGAGCTTTATGTGTTTCGCAATCAGACCTTCAGCTATGTGGTGCTTTTGATGGGAGATCATGAAAATATACAGGAAAGAACGAAACAGTGTGTAAAGCTGCTTCAGGATATTCTTGAAAATGATCAGAGCGGACTGGAGTGGATCGTGTGTGCATCAGAACCGGTGGAACGCCTGAGTCAGCTTCCGGAGTGTTATAAGAAGGGCATGCAGATATTTGCATACCGTTATTTGGGATATTCCCATGTCGTGTCGTCGGATATGGTTCCGGTGGGCGAGCATGAATCGGAGAACAGTGAGATCAAGGATCTGGTCAGCGTAGACAGTAATGTGGTGAATCCGGCGATATTCCAGAATTTCCTGTGCAATGCATTGGAGAATGAGGTGGAGGAGTTCGTGGACAATTATCTTCAGATGGTCGGAGAATCCGCACTGAAGTCGAAAATGTTCCGGCAATATATATTGTTGAACATTCATTTTTGTATTGTATCGTTTCTGCAGAAGCTGGGCTATGAAAAGGAAGCAGCAGACAACTCGCTGCTGGAGGCATCCGGAATGAGTCAGCCGTTAGATATTGACCGGATTGAGGGAAGTATCTCTGCATCGTTAAAGCAGGCGATACAGCTGCGCGAAGAAAAGAGCAAGGGAAAATATCAAAATGTTTTACAAAATGCAGTTCAATATATGGAAGAAAACTTTGCAGATGAAAATCTTACCTTAAATAAAGTGGCATGTGTGGCAAATGTCAGTGCAAATCATTTCAGTGCAATGTTCAGCCAGAAAATGGGACAGACCTTTATCGAATACCTGACCTCTCTGCGTATGCATCGGGCAAAGGAGCTTTTACGCTGTACCGACAAACGTTCCGGAGAGATTGCATTGGAGGTCGGTTATAAGGATTCGCACTATTTCAGTTTTCTTTTCAAAAAAACGCAGGGATGTACACCGAGTGAATATCGTAATCAGGGGGCGGTTTAGTGAAGAAGCATCGAAGAACATATGAAGAGTTAAATCTTGACAAGAAAATACAATATCTGATATGGACGCTGGCAATCCCGATGGTATTCTGTATTTTGCTGCCGGTGGTATCCATGTTTATTTCGATTGGAAATTATTCAACGATCACACACAATATGAATCTGAGCAGTGATTTCAGTTTGAATTTTAAGGAAAATATGGATCTGAAAATGTATCACTACTGCGTTGGAAGTGCAGAGCAGAAAACGCTTCCGATGAAGGATGTCAACAGGGCGATTCGTCTGGCGGAGGAACTGGAGCAGACAACAGTGCGTAAGGAAAGTAAACGTGCGATAGAGTTAGTGCTTCTTGACTGCAAAAATCTGAAAAAGAAAATGCGTGCGATAGAGGCAACGAAAGGGTACGATTCCAGACAGACGCAGCTTACGAATAATATTTATGTACTCACGGAGCTGGCGCAGAAAGCAATGGGAGATTACATATATTATGAAGCAGGATATCTGAAGCAGGTTGAGGATGATATGTTTGTGAGGATCCTGACAGTCGGTGTTTTGCTGGGCATTATTGTTGTCCTTGTGGTGGCATTTGTCCTTAAGAAGTCTTTCCGGCTCGCAAAAGAGATTACGGATCCGATTGCCAGTTTAAGTGAGAATGTACGTAAAGTGGGATATGGAGATTTCCGGATACAGTCCGTGGAGACAAATGTGATCGAAGTGAAAAACCTGAATCAGGGTGTCCAGAAAATGGCACGGCGTATTGAGACACTTTTACAGAATGTTCAGGAAGAAGAACGGAAACAGCACATGATCCAGCTGGAACTCTTGCAGGCGCAGGTCAGCCCTCATTTTCTGTACAATACGCTTGATACGATCGTTTGGATGGTTGAAGCAGATATGCATGATGAGGCGATTGAAATGCTGACGCATCTGTCTGTTTTTTTCCGGACCGTGCTGTCAAAGGGAGAAGACGTTATTTCTCTGGGGGATGAGGTGTTACATACCAGGAGCTACCTGGAGATCCAGCAGATCCGTTACAGTGATATTCTGGATTACAGCATTGACCTTCCGGAAGTGTTCTCAGATATCCGTCTGCCGAAAATGACGCTGCAGCCGATCGTAGAAAATGCATTGTATCACGGTGTTAAGGAAAAGCGCGGAAAGAGCAGCATCCGGATTTTCTTTGAGGATAACGGAGAAGATATTGTAATGCAGGTGAAAGATGATGGCATCGGTATGACACAGGAACGGCTGGCAGAGGTTCAGGAGGGGCTTCGCAAAAAGGAGGGTGTAGGCTTTGGTATGTCCGCCGTGGAGGAACGCCTGAAGCTCTATTATGGGGAAAAGTACGGTATTGACATAAGTTCAAAATATAATGAGGGGACAGTTGTGTGTATGCGCATTCCGAAAAATTTCAACTTTTCCAATAAAAAAATAAACTAAATGAAAAAGCAGATAAAATAGTAAACTTTTTGCATAAGTATCTTCATGGTAAATGAGCAAAAAATATCTATAATAATAATTGTAGATGACATACAAACTCAATAAAAACAGAGGAGGAAAATGATATGAGAATAAAGAAAATATTATGTTCTGCATTATTAGTATCCTGTATGGTATTTGCAATGACAGCATGTGGCTCCAAGAAAGCCGCCCAGACAGGGTCAGATGCCAAGAGTGGCAATATCACAGTTGGATTTTCGCAGGTAGGAGCTGAGTCGGATTGGCGTACCGCAAACTCAACATCCATGAAGGAAACCTTCAGTGAGAAAAACGGTTACACACTGATTTTTGACGATGCACAGCAGAAACAGGAAAATCAGATCAAAGCGATCCGAAATTTCATTCAGCAGGAAGTTGATTACATCGTATTGGCACCGGTAACAGAAACCGGATGGGACACCGTATTAAAAGAAGCAAAGGACGCCGGAATCCCTGTGATCATCGTTGATCGTATGGTTAAGGTTTCTGACGAAAGTCTCTACACAGCGTGGGTTGGTTCAAACTTCGAACTGGAAGGTAAGAAAGCAGCCGCATGGCTGAAAGCTTATCTGGACAAGACAGGACGCGGAGACGAACAGATCAACATTGTCGATATTCAGGGAACCATCGGAGCTTCTGCCCAGATCGGACGTACGAAGGGGCTTGAGGATGCCTGCAAGGAGAACAAAAACTGGAATCTTCTGGCAGAGGAAACCGGAGAGTTTACACAGTCCAAAGGACAGGAGGTTATGGAATCCCTGTTAAAGAAGCATAAGGACGATATTGACGTAGTATACTGCGAGAATGATAATGAAGCATTTGGAGCAATTGATGCGATCACTGCAGCCGGAAAGACAGTTGGAACAGGAAAGGACGATATCCTTGTAATGTCCTTCGATTCAACAAAGACCGGTCTGACGGATGTAAAGGATGGCAAGATCATTCTTGATACAGAGTGTAACCCGCTTCACGGTCCTCGCGTAGAGGAGATCATCAAGGCTCTGGAAGCCGGAGAGACACCGGAAAAGCAGCAGTATGTTGATGAGGAAATCTTCGCAGCAGTCGAAGATGTAGACAGTGTTAAGGTTGAGGATCAGGACTATAGTGTTACAGTAGTGACAGACGATGTGATTAAAGGACGCGCTTATTAAAATCTTCATAATAATCTCATAAAAAGCAACGCTAAAAGTGTTTCAGAAATAGCGCAATATAGAAGCCGCCAAAACTGTATTGCGCTATTTTTGTACCCTTTTCCGCAGAAAGCAGGTGGAATGAAATGGCTCAGAACGAAATATTAACAATGAAAGGCATTACAAAAACTTTCCCTGGGGTTAAAGCTTTATCGAATGTGGATTTCAAATTGTGCAAAGGGGACATTCATGCTCTGATGGGAGAGAATGGAGCCGGGAAATCAACACTGATCAAAGTGCTGACAGGAATTTATCCCTTTGATGCCGGGGAAATCACAATGGATGGCAGACCGATGGTGAATCGATCGCCGCAGGACGCACAGAATAACGGGATCAGTACTGTATATCAGGAAGTCAATCTTTGTCCGAATCTTACTGTGGCAGAGAACCTGTTTATCGGAAGAGAACCAAGAAAGCTTGGTATGATCAACTGGAGTGAAATGAATGCAAGATCCAGAAAACTGCTGCAGTCGTTAGACATTGAGGTCACACCGACGTAGGCCAATACCAAAGCTGTTGTTTCCATAGTTTTAGCATGAG
>NZ_DBLXSO010000051.1:0-22846 GCF_057878315.1 Jutongia sp.
GCCGTCCGAAACAGCTGAGCCCACCTATGGGGCTCAGTCGTACGGATGCGTATTTATCAAAGCATTGCAAAGCAAAGTCTTTTCAGAAATCCTACTGATCTACGTCAATTTTTTAGTCACAGCTCACGGATAAATATGTTTTTCGAGGCAAAATGTCTCATTGATTTTTCGGACATAAGGAATATTATAGGCATACATCAATTTTAGGTATGGGAAGTCTTAGTTGCCAAATACAAAAAACAACAGAGACTACGAATTTTTATCGTGGTCTCTGCTGCTTATCTCACTCTATTTCTTTTGTATCCCGGAGCCTCCAAACACCTGTGACATTGGAATTTTCTCAAGCATTTCATCGATTTTTTTCACTTCAGCCTGCGTTAATTTCACGTCAGCTGCTTTCATATTTTCTTCCAGCCTGCTGACCTTTCTTGTTCCGGGGATCGGCACGATATACGGCTTTTTGGCACTCATCCATGCAAGGGAGATCTGAGCCGGCGTGGCGTTTTTTTCTTCCGCCAGTTTGCTGATCCAGAGAAGGAATTTTTCATTTTCTTTGATGCCTTCCTCGGTAAACTGCGGCATTGCACTCCGGTAATCTCCCGGCTTTTCAAATTCCGCATGCGAATGATACTGCGCCGTCAAAAGTCCGTTGGCAAGTGGCGAAAATGCCACAAATCCAATCTTTAATTCTTCTAATACCGGGAATAATTTCTCATAGTCCCTGTACATCATGGAATATCTGTTTTGGATTGCAGTTACCGGACACACCTTATGTGCACGCCGGATCGTGTCTTCATCCGCCTCAGACAAGCCCCAATGTGTAATCTTTCCCTGCTCCATTAATCCCTTCATTGCTCCCGCTGTCTCTTCAATTGGCACAGTTGCATCAATACGATGAATGTAATATAAATCCAGATGATCTGTGTTTAATCGCTGCAGGGAGCCATTGATCGATGCCTTGATCGTCTCCGGTCTTCCGTCCGGAATTAATGGTTTATTTACTGTTGTCGCTGTCTCATCAAAACGTATGCCACACTTTGATGCCAGCACAATCTTATTTCGATATAGTTTCAGTACCGCTCCCATCAGTTTTTCATTATGATGTGGATCATCTGCTGTTCCATAGATTTCTGCTGTGTCAAAAAACGTACAGCCACAATCAATCGCCTTTTCGATAAGCTGCTCTGCTTCTTTCTGCGTTGAAACAGTTCCATATGCATGGCTCATCCCCATGCATCCATATCCTATTGCTGAAACCTGTAAGTCTTTTCCTAAAATTCTTTTATCCATTTTACTACTTTCTTTAAAGCCTGTTTTATTTGATCGTCTTTACCCATTTATTCACAGTTTTCTGTGTAGATCTTCCATAAAAATTTCTTCCCGGAGTCCACTTTGTTTTCGAAGAAATAACTGCCTTTTCCTTCAGATGAGTACCGCTTTGTCCTATTCCGCTGCTCAATGAAGTGCAAAACGGAACAACTGTTTTTCCTTTGAGATTTGTATTTTCTACCAAAGTGTATATAATATGCGGTGCCTCGCCCCACCAGATCGGATAACCGATATAGACGATATCTGCTTTCTTTACCGCCTTTTTAATCTGACTCTCATTGGCAATCTTTGGTCTTACAGAGCTTTCTGCCGGACTGGCTGCTGATTCATGCTCTCTTGTCACACGACTGTTACTGTTTCCATAATTAAGATCCGCATCCGTGTACGGATCTGCTGCTTTTATTTCAATCAATGTTCCCTTAGATGCCTTCTTAATTTTGGCAGCCACAGATTTTGTCGTACCGGTTGCCGAAAAATACAACACAACGGTTTTCTTTCCGGAGGCAGCACTGACATTTTCTCCAATTGACGCAGTCAAAAGCACTGCTGTCAGCACAAATGCTACCAGCCGAAACCATTTTCTGTTTTTCGTTCCCATAACACACTCACCATTTCCTTTCTAACAAGGCTGTTTTCTTCACGAAATACTCCATGAACTCCAGACCTTAATTACTTTGCATAGCCCAGATCCTTTACCCAGTCCGCAACATCTGTTGCTGACACTCCGGAACTGAATCTTTCTCCATCCTGCCAGTCTCCTGTCCCAGCCATCTTTGCCAGAAGCTGTCCGCTTTCCCCGATTCCGGAAGATACGGAGGTACAGAACGGAATCACTGTTTTGCCGGAAAAGTCAATGTCTTTTACAAAATTATTTACCGGCCATGCGGCAATTGCCCACCAGATTGGATAACCTATAAATACCGTATCATAGGAGTCCCAGTTGTCTACCTTTGTTGTCATCAATTCCACATCCCTGAGACTTTCATCCTCATGTTCTTTACTTACCCGGCTGTTATCATCCGTCCAGTCCAGATCATCATCTGTATAAGGATCTTTCGGCTGAATCTCAAACAGATCTCCACCTGTGGTATCTGCAATTGTCTCTGCAACTGCCTTTGTGCTTCCTGTCGCAGAATAATACACAACCAGCGTTTTCCCATTTCCGCTTGTAGTCTTTGTGCCGGAAGCATTATCTTTGTTCTTTGTATCGCTGCCTGCTGTCGTCTTCGCTCCTGTGATATCAGAGCTTCCCTTAGAATCTGAGCTTTCCGCTCCACATCCGGTCATCAGGCTCATTGCCATAGTAACTGCCAGAACTCCTGAAATAATCTTTTTAATTCTCATATATTACCTCTAATTTTCCGTAAATTCACAATGTATATTTTCTAAAAATGTTTTAATCATTTATGATCTTATTAACATAATTCTGTATCGCTGTGTTATCCTTTGAGAAAATTCCTTCCTCCACAGAAGCTCCTTTTGCGCAGCCCCGGATAAAGGTAACGGATTCTTCATACTGCGATCGGTCCATTGATGCAGACTGGGAAACCGGATAGATTTTCTTGCCAGTCAGATCATAGCTTTCCAGAAATGTTCCCACCGTCATCGGTGCCGTATGCCACCAGATCGGATAACAGAGAATAATCTTATCATACTGTGCAACGGATGCCAGCGGATCTTTGATCGCAGGCCGGGCATTCGTCTGCGCCTCTGTCATGGCATCCCCATATGCTGTTGTCTGATAATCGGAGCTGTATGGCACGGCTCTTTCGATCCGGAAAGAATCTGCACCGGTCTGGGCGATGATATTCTTTGCAATTCTCTCACTGGTTCCACTCCATGAAAAATACGCAACCAGTATCTTACCATCCTTTGATGTTGATGCCTGCACCGGTTTTGTTGTGGATACCGGAGCTGTTGTCTGTGCCGGCTTTGGTGTTGTGGCTGCCGGTGTTACCTCCGCCTCCGCAGCCGGAGCCTTCGATGCCTCAGGCTTTCCTCCATTGCCGCCTACCTTTACAGTCACTCTGCATTTTAATTTTCCTCCCGGGAATTTTGCGGTAATCGTCGCTTTGCCCGGCTTCTTTGCGGTCACCTTTCCTTTCCTGCCAACGCTTGCTACTGACTTTCTGGAAGAGGACCACTTGACCTTTCCGGCTTTTATTCCGGATACTTTAAGCTGCTTACTTGTTCCTGTGGTTAATGTCACATTTTTAACATTTAATGTTCTTCTTTTGGCTGCAGACACACTAAACCCGTCACCTGCCAATTGTCCAAGAGCAAAGATCATTGCAAATGCAACCGCCAGAAGCTTCATCCATTTTCTCTGTTTCATCGCGCTTCCTCCTTTTTAATGATGAAATAGCCATCCCATAATCTGTTTATCACGGCAGAACAAATATCCTCCACCATGCTGATATGTCACCTTTGTTCCTGCAAAATAATCTTTTCCTTTCACATCGAGCACCAGAAGTTTGTCAATCTCATTTCGGGACAAGCCCTGCTTTTGATAAAGATCATACAGCGTCTGGTATGCCTTCTTAAAAGGAGCGGAACCATAATACTCATCGCTTTCACCGATCACGAAATAGACCGGCGTTTTTGCCCTGACCACCGGTTCATATGCGCCGTCCCACTGAGAACTGCACATCAATGCCGCCGCGAATAACTCCGGTCGTTTTCCAAGCACCAGAGATAATGTCTCTCCTCCACCGGAATAACCGTTAATATATACCTTGGACGGATCAATCTTATAATGTCTCAGGAAATATTCTGTCAGGTCGATCGCCTGATCTGCCGAGGTCTGTCCCCAGTCATTTAACTGCGGAGCCACAATGATCATATTCTGATTATATTGCTGTGCTTCAAACCCAAAATCCTCTGTCTTGATGTTTTCTGCAACTCCCTGAAAATACAGTCCCTGATAACCCGGTAATGTCACATATAAAGCGTATTCTTTTGTACCATCATAGGAAGCCGGAATATAAACATTGTAATGAATATTTCCATTTTTCTCAGAGTGAAGCGTATTATCAGTCACAAAGCCCCGATAGCTGGTTGTCCCTGCTGTCACTGTTTCCCGATCCTTCTCAGGCGCCGTTGTATTTTCCGGCTTTGACGAAGCCGCATTTTGCTCCGCAGCTTCATTTCCCGGTTCCGGACTTTTTCCCGCCGGCCGAGCAGTTGCCTTACTGCGTTTGCTCTTTGCAAGCACTGTCACCTGATACTTTTGGGTACTTCCCTGATACTTCGCCGTGATCACCGCTTTACCTGTCCGCTTTGCCTGTATCTTTCCATGGGTACTTACCGATACGATCCTGGTGCTAGAACTTTTCCACTTTATTTTCTTCCTGTTTTTCGGAGAAATTTTACTCCAGCGCAGCATTTTCGTGCCACCTTGTTTTATTGACACCTTTGTAACGGCTCCAACTTTATGTTCCCCAGCAAAAACAGAAACTCCAGCAATCACACCGGCAGCCAGTACCAGAAAACAAATACGGGTAATCCATTGTCTCTTCATCACAAGACCTCCTATCTGTTCCGGGTATGATTGATTCTTTTCAACAATTTACTGATATAATAGCTGATCCATATCACGAAAGACATGACCGCCAGATAATCCAGCATAAACAGCAATACACTTTCACCATAATTAAAAAACAAAAAGTGATTTTTCAACAAAAGATAATTTCCGATCTGTCTTTTACGAAACGCATAAATTCCATACACAGCTATCAAAACAGCGGCTCCCTTTGCCAAACCGGATCTTAGTGCAGATGACTTTCTAAACAATCTGCCTGCCATTGCAACTGTCATATTCCAGTGAATACCTAAATGGACAGACATCACAAGGAATCCCCAGTATGCACAAAGCATATGCAGCTGTCTTGCTGTCTCCGCGTGAGAAACCGGTTTTGCAAAGTGAAATACATGATTTGATAACAAAATTCCGCTAACCATGGAACCTGCCATCAGAAGCAGCATCACGATTACCAGTGCTGTCTGAAGAAGCCGGTAGGGGGAATAGGCTCCTCGATTCACCGCCGACAGCCACTTTCTGTTAAACCAATGGTGAAGCAGAAACAGTACAAGCATTCCCATGCCAATCCACTCATGTGCTGTTTCTCCCAGCAGACTGTATGGCATTAACAAAAGAAGACATGCCATCATTCCTATATCAATCACAATTTTAATTAAAAATTTTGTATTCATAGCTCTGTTCTATCTTATAAAGTTTGTGAAAACAAATTCCGGTGGATCCGGCTTATCTAACCCCATTTTACCTGCAATGTTCATGCTATTGAGAAGATATGCCATGTTATTACCTAACACCTTCATTACCTGCATTCCTTCCAGATCCTTTTTTACTTCCTCCGGATTGGTTCCATGAACCATATTCCAGTATCGTGAAGTAACAATTGGCATCTGCATCAGACCAAAATACTTGTTGATCTGATCCCAGGCAGCTGTCGTTCCTGCCCTTCTGGCAGAGATCACTGCCGCAGCCGGTTTTAACCGGAACCGGTCGCCGCCACCATTGAGATCTGCATAAAACGCTCTGTCCATAAATAAGGTTATTGCTCCACTTGCACCACCCCAATGAACCGGAGTACCAAACACAAAGCCATCGTAATCCCCTGCAATATCCAGAAATTCATTGACGGAATCTACGAATACACATTTGTTATTTTCCCAGCATTTTTTGCAGGCAATGCATCCTGCAAGAGGTTTATTCCCGATCCAGAATATATCTGTCCCAATTCCATTTTCATTGAGTGCTCCGGACACCTCACACAATGCCGTATAAGTGCAGCCCTCTTTATGAGGGCTGCCATTGACCAATAAAACTTTCATTACTTACACCTTCCTGCGCTCTACCAGTTTTTCTTTTCTTTCGCGCTGTCATGGTTATGTTTTCTTTCCTCGGCCATATTGACAAACCATTCCACCATCTTTGGATCCTGATGAGAGAAGAATGCACTTTCTGCTTTATCGAGTTCTGCAATCGTGTTCATGTCCTCCTCAGAAAGAGTGAAATCAAATACGTTAAAATTCTCTTCCATTCTTTCGATATGGGTGGACTTCGGAATCACTACCACACCTCTCTGAATATGCCAGCGAAGCATTACCTGTGCCGTTGTCTTTCCGTATTTCTCTCCAATCTTTTCGATCACCGGATTATCAAATGTGCCTCCTCTGCCCTCACCAAACGGAGCCCATGCCTCAAGCTGGATATTGTATTTGTCCGCATATTTCTTCATCTCTTTCTGCTGATTAAAGATGTGCGTTTCCACCTGATTGACCATCGGCTTGATTCTGTTAAAGGAAGCGAAATCAACCATTCTGTCTACATAGAAATTGGAAATTCCGATGGCTTTGATCTTACCCTCATCATATAATTCCTCCAGAGCGCGATATGCACCATATGCATCCGCAAATGGCTGATGAAGAAGAACCAGATCCAGATAATCTGTTTTTAATTTCTTCATGGATTCCAAAACAGACTTTTTCGCTTCCTCATAACCGTAATGCTCTACCCATACCTTTGTGGTGAGGAAAATCTCCTCTCTCGGAATGCCGGATTTCTCGATGGCATTTCCAACCTCTTCCTCATTAAAATAACTCTGTGCGGTATCGATCGCACGATATCCTACCTTCAATGCATCAAGAACACATCTCTCGCATTCCTCTTTTGTCACCTGATAAACTCCATAACCAAGAATTGGCATTTTTACTCCGTTACTTAATGTTACATATTCCATAATTCATGTCCTCCTTGTTTTTTCTTGTATATACTATACATCTCCGGCATCGCCAAGAGAAGTTTCCATTAGTTTATAAGTCTTAACCCATTCGTTATCCCCCCTGCTGTGCCCGGCATTTCCAGTATGTTTTCCAAAAAGGGCAAAACCAGTGAGGAGCGTTTTAACATTATTAGGAAACGACACAAGCTTCCTATAATATAAAAAACAGGACCCCCTTAGAAGTCCTGCTTTGTTATTCCGTATTAACCCTTCGGTTTATTCTCGTGTGATTCGATTGATCGCCTTGATAAGACGTTTCACTTTGTCCGATGGCTCCTTGGAATGTAATATTCCAAATGGCATCGTGTAATCCCATTCCACCGGAATGATCTTGATCAGCGGATGTACACTCTCCCAGCTTTTGAATGCCAACAGCACCTCGTTGTTGTTTTCACAACGGTTAAATGCCTCTACGTTATACAATTCAAAATCGACGATCTTAATCTCCGGATGATTCTTTTCAAGATCATCTCTGAGACGGTCACCATAATAACTCCATCCTCTCTGCATCAGCATCAACGACTCCCCTGCCAGATCAGAAAGCGTGATGGATTCTCTGCCTGCCAGCCGGTGATGGATCGACACAGCCGCGTAAAATGGTTCTCTTGAAATCTCCGTCCCGTCGCAGCCACGCAGCTTCAGCATTGTCTCATCGAATATTCCGGCTATAACATCAATATTCTGACCCATATTCGCAAGTATCTCTCTTGCATTTTCCGGGGTGTTTTCAAACGTGGTAAGCTTAAATTTCATGTCCGGATAAATCTGCTGGATCTTAGGCCACAACTCCACAAAAATCTCCGGCGGAGTCATTGGAGATATCCCAACACGTATGATCTCATCATCATGATTCATGGCATTCCGGGCCCGAACCAGAGATTCCTTCGAGTATTGGATCAGATACTTCGCATCTTTATATAGGGACCGACCTGCCTCTGTCACTAAAAGCCCTCTGTGCGTCCTTTCAAACAGCTGCAGATCCAGACTGTTCTCCAACGAGTTAATCTGCTTAATTACCGCAGGGGCGCTAATATATAATTTCTCTGCCGCTTTACTAAAGCTCCCAACATCAACAACACAAATAAATGTCTCAAGCTGCGAATTGTACATCATGCTAAATCACCTCTTTGCCGTTATCAACACGTTTTTCAACTAATATTACTCAAACTTCGCACATGGAATATATCACTGCGCCCATCCTATTTCTTATGTCCAAAGTATAATTTGGATTTTGTCTTAATTTTTGACCTTTGCACCCTATTATACTTCAAATCGGTAATTTTTGCATCTATTTCATCCTCCGCCCACAATAAAAGGGACAGTCACCGAACGACTGTCCCTTTTGGAGAAGGTATTTTTGTTACTTATGGGGTGTAGCAAAAACTATATAATGTATTGGGGTTTACGAGTGTTAGTATAACAGCGAGGTCTACTAAAGTGTGCATAAACTTACTATCTTTTCCAAAAAGTTTTTGTGCATTTTTGCTTGGCATAAGAAAACAGCTATCAAATTCCATAAAAAATACGGATATGATAGCTGTTTTTTGTTATTTTGTATCAAACAGTGCTTCGAACTCCTCACGGGTGATACGCTCTTTGTCCATCAGGATCTCGGCAGATGCATGAAGCACATCCATATGCTCCTCAATGATCGCGCGTGCCTTGTCATAGCAGTCCTGAATGATCTTACGCACTTCCTTGTCAATATCCCGTGCCGTCTCCTCGCTGTAGGTACGGCTCGTATGTCCAAAGTCGTTTCCGATGAACACCTCGTCGCTGTCGGCATAGTTGATCATACCGATCGCCTCGGAGAAACCATACTTTGTCACCATGTCTCTCGCCGTTGCTGTCGCTGTCTTGATATCCTGCGAAGCACCTGTGGTGATATCGTCAAAGATCAATGACTCTGCGATACGACCGCCAAGACTTACCATAATATCCTGCAGCATCTTGCCGCGGGTATTAAACATCTCATCCTTATCGGGCAGCGGCATCGTATAACCTGCTGCGCCCTGTCCGGTTGGGATCACAGACACCATATGCACCGGTCCGACATCCGGAAGCACATGGAACAGGATCGCATGCCCGGACTCGTGATATGCGGTGATCCGCTTATCCTTCTCGGAAATGATCTTACTCTTCTTCTCGGTGCCGATCCCAACCTTAATGAAGGAGCGGTCGATATCTGCCTGTGTAATGCAAGGACGTCCCTCTCTTGCACAGGCGATCGCGGACTCGTTCATCAGATTCTCCAGATCTGCTCCGGTAAATCCAACCGTAGTGCGTGCCACCTTCTCAAGATCCACATCGTCGCTGAGTGGCTTGCCCTTTGCATGAACCTCAAGAATCTCCTCACGTCCTCTGACATCCGGTCTGCCAACTGCCACACGGCGGTCGAAACGACCCGGACGCAGAATCGCAGGATCCAGAATATCCACACGGTTCGTGGCTGCCATTACAATGATTCCTTCATTGATACCGAAACCATCCATCTCAACCAACATCTGGTTCAATGTCTGCTCTCTCTCGTCGTGGCCACCGCCAAGACCGGTTCCTCGCTTTCTTGCCACTGCATCTATCTCATCGATAAATACGATACAGGGTGCGTTCTTCTTAGCTTCCGCAAACATATCCCTCACACGGGATGCTCCGACTCCGACAAACATCTCGACGAAATCAGAACCGGACAGGCTGAAGAATGGTACTCCGGCCTCTCCGGCCACTGCCTTTGCAAGCAGCGTCTTACCGGTTCCCGGAGGTCCCACAAGGATAATTCCCTTTGGAATGCGGGCTCCAAGCTGTGTATACTTGGATGGATCTGCCAGGAAATCGACGATCTCCTCCAGCTCCTCCTTCTCTTCCTTAAGTCCTGCTACATCCTTAAAATGCTTTGCATTTGGATCATCCGGATCGATCCTCTGTGCACGGCTCTTACCAAAGTTCATCATCTTGGCATTGCTGCCTCCCTGACCTGCTGTCTGCGCAGACAGGAATGAAAACAAGAAGAAAATAGCAATGATGCCTAAAAGATACGGAAGCAGTGTCGTGATGATCCAGGATGGTTTCTGCACATCCTTCATCACATACTTATCTGCCAGCTTACTGTCCTTGCTCCGAATCAGCTTCTCAACCTCTGTTACATCGGATACATAAAAATTCTGTGTAGAACCGTCCTTCTTGCGGACGTCGACCTCGCCGGTCGGCACCTCCTCATTCGGAAGGATTGCCACGGAGGTGACATTTCCATCCTCCAGATCCTGAGTGAAGTTCACAATATTGTAGGACTTTTGTCCACCCGAATCCAAAGTTCCCGAAACATAGACGGCCGCTGCAATAATCACCAGAATCAGCAGATAAAAGCCGATTCCTGTTCTCATCTGTTGCCTCATGAATGTCTCCTTACCTGATATTTATTTCATAAGAAATGCCCTGACGGGCAATTCCTGCGATGGGCTGTTATTCCTCAACAAACTCCAGTGTGCCGACATACGGAAGATTTCTGTACTTCTGTGCATAATCCAGTCCATATCCGACTACAAACTCATCCGGGATGGCAAATCCGGTATAATCTGCCTCCATCTCAACCTCCCTGCGATCCGGCTTATTTAAAAGTGTGCAGATCTTAAAGCTCTTTGGCTTACGTTCTAACAGCATCGGCTTAAGCATGGAAAGTGTGTAACCGGTATCAATGATGTCCTCGATCAGCAGACAGTCGACGCCCTGGATAGACTGCTCAAGATCCTTCTTGATCGTCAGCTTGCCGGAGCTTGATGTGCTGTTGCCGTAGCTGGACACAGACATGAAATCCAGTGTCACCGGCATCTTCAGATGCTTTGCCAGTTCACAGGAAAAAAATACGCTTCCCTTCAAAATACAGATCAGACGGAGCGGTGTCATTCCATACTCCTCATTGATCTGGTCTGCTAACTCTTTAATCCTGTTCTCTACCTGCTCCCGGGAGAACATTACATGTACTATTTCTTTCATCTTTTTTCTCACTCTCAGTAATCATATTAATGCACAGTATCTCTTCTGTCCTGTCCGAAATATAATACCCGGCACTGACACGATCAAGTGCGGGAACCCATAAAACATGGCTTCCCTCCGCCAGGATCCATATCTGTTTTCTTTTGTCTCTGGGAATATGCCGGTCGATCAGAAGCCGGTTCAACGGCTTTCTTAAAGTTCCCTGCTCATCCAGCCACAAAAAATCACCTTCTGCAGGATGACGAAATTCAAGCATACCACATATTTTAGCATAATCAAACCATTTCGTACAGTTATTTTTCGGTATTTTTCTTTCGTTATGTTCAAATGCCGTAAAAAAATTCTCCCGCCGTAAAAGAAATGTTCTCGAAGCGCCATCCATCCCGGTAAGAACAACACTCACCGGCTTTTTCTGTTCCTTCTGCCAGCACAACTTCTGCGTGTCAGCAGATTGCCCTCCGGATTCCACCATAGCGTCTACGTTCCGATTCTTTGGTCGGATCCACAGACGGTCATAGTCTCTCCCTGCCACAAGTCCGTACGGAAGATCCAGACGCTTTCCGGTCTCTCCCTGCACCAGCTCAAGCAGTGCCTCCATATGGCGGTTTGAAATATCCCGGCTTCTTCCTGCCGCTTCGGTGATCATCCAATGCGCCCATTCCCTCTGCAGTGCCGCCGGAAGCTTTTGCACTTCTTCGACACGGGCAGTGAGTTGTCCATCCTCCGTGATATCCTGTCCTGTTGTCTCCATCATAAGCTCCGGAAGACGCTTTGTTAATTCCTCCTCCAGAAATGACTGTACCTCCTGCATCTGCTGTGCCGTTCTCGCCAGATGCGCCGACGCACCGCTGTTGATGCTCTCCTCGAGCATCGGCAGAATAGTCAGTCGTATCTTATTGCGACTGCAGTCCTCCTCCTGATTGGTACTGTCCTCACACCAGGACTGTCCGCACTGTCCCAATTCACGGACAATGTCTCTGTGCCGCAGGAAAAGCAGCGGACGGATGTAGATTCCATGACGAGACCGCATGCCTCCCATACCGCGCACGCCGCTTCCACGCAGCATCTGAAAAAGAACCGTCTCCGCCTGGTCATCCTGATGATGCGCCACTGCCACGCGGTCAAAGTCTTCTCTTTCCACCAATTCTTCAATGCACTGATAACGGTACTTTCTGGCTGCCTCCTCCAGAGAACATTTCTGCTCCTGTCCCATTTTAGGGACATCTCCACTGCATACATGAAGTTTAAGCCCCTGCTGTGCGGCAAAGCTACGACAGAATGCCTCATCACGCCCAGCCTCCTCTCCGCGGATCTGGTGATTTACATGAAGAAGTTCCAGAGCAAAGTCCCATTCTTGGGACAGTTCCTGCAGGGCAAGTGTCAGATACACCGAATCTGCCCCACCCGAAAATGCCACAAGAACACGTTGCCCTGATTGGAGTAATTTATTTTTGTCACAAAACGCTTTCATCTCATGGTACGATTCCAGTTTCATGCTTTGCTTTATCTCCTTTATGACAGTCGGATCTGTCTGTTTTTGTAGGATGGTACACAGGCATTCTCGCGCGTTCTCTCCCAGATTGCTGCAACCACAACGCTCATATCGTCACGCACGCGTCCGTCATCCTGACGAACCGCCTCCTCTACAATATATTCTGCAAGCTCCTTAGGGTTCACGATCCGTGTCTGCTGCAAAAGCTTCTCTAACTGCACCTCTCTCCCCTCAAAAGCATCCACGATACCATCCGTCATCATTATAACATAATCTCCGGAATATATCTCCGTCTTTTGGAAATAGGGCTCTGCATCCTGATATACTCCCACCGGCAGAGCCTGTCCCTCAATCCTCTCCACATGATCTCCCCGCCGCAACCAGGTTGCCGCCGCACCGTTTTTCATAAACTGGCAGCTACCCTGATACAGATCTAAAACGACCACATCCGCCGTGGCAAAGCGTGTCTGAACCGCCTCCGGCATATACAGCGAATTGATGAGCTTGAGTGCGGAAATCTTGGAAAAGCCCGCCTCTGTCATCTGCTCAAGCAGCTCGATCACGACCTGACTTTCCCCTAGCGCGCCCTCTCCGCTTCCCATGCCGTCCGAAAGTGCCAGCAGAAGTTCTCCGTTTGGCAGAGACAGACACGAAAAGCTGTCCCCGGACACCTCCTCACCTTCCTTTCTGCGCCGCCCCACGCCGGTCACGGCTAAAAGCGGCGTATCCTCCACAAATATCATTTCCGTCTCTTCCTTCGGAATCACATTATGACTCTCCCTGGACGGCATAAATGACTTACCGAAAAGCTCAGACAATACCTGTGCGGTCTCCCTTGCGGTCACCAGCCGCCCCTTTGTCGTCTTTGCCAGCATCCGTATTTCGATGTGATCTCTTTTATCGCGGCAGATCATCATATCATTTACTCTGACCCGAAGATTTCCCAGTTCTCTTTTGATAACATTTTCCATCTCCGCCGGGATTTCACCGGCATGGCACATATCCCCCGCCAGTCCCGCAAAAAGCTCTCCCACCTGTTCCATCTGCCCTGCCAGCACGCGCCGGTTCTGCGCAAGCTGGTTTTGAAAACTCATCACCGTCCGTGCCATCCGAAGCCCCTGATTGGCTTCCATCAGAAACCAGTCCGGATGAATACATTCCTCCACAAACTCCGCCGGCATCTGGTCGATCCTAAGCATCCCCTGCTCCTGCATCTCCATCAAATGCGACACGACCTCCGGACGGTTGACCGCAACCTGTCCCATACAACACTCTCTGTGGCTGCATTTATCGCACACCTGCTCTGCCATTTCCTTCATCAGCAAACGCACATCCCGGCGGTTTACGCTCTTTTTCTCCACACTCTGCTTCTGCAGCACATGGGACAGCTCCCGGAAGGAATCGGCAAAATCCTCCAGCTTGTGTTTCATCGGATGATCCGCATACCGCTCTTCCTCCGTGCTGTACAGGTGCAGCGGAAGACGCAGACGACGCAGCAGCTTGTCCGGCAGCAATGCCAGAAGCACACTGTCAATGACCATTGCCTTGACAACGCCAAGCCCAAGCATTTCACTGTTCAGTGTGATCCCGATTCCAAAGGCGCAGCAAAGGTATGCCGACAGACTCCACATCTTCCCCTTGTCACGGAAAACTGCTGCCGCCATACCAAGCAGACACAGGCTTCCTATGATCCCCACATCCGTCCCTGTCATTGTCAGCAGGATCCCGCCTGCTGCTCCCGCCACGGCTCCGATACCGATCCCATATTGATAGCCCGCAAACGGAATTATCAGAAATACCGCCAGCTCCGTCAATGAAATATCCGAGATCATCATCTCCGGGATTCCATACATGGCAAGCATGCCGATCAGAATCAGGCTAAGGACCTCCTCCTGACACGCCTGCCTGCCGCGGCGATAATGAAGCAGATACCTCTGTCCCTCCGCAAACACTCTCGCCAGCGCAACGACAAGCACCGGCTCCAGCACAGTAAATAAAATATCTTTCCACTGCCAGGGCAGGATCGTATACTGCGTCACCGACAAGATCGCCAGTGTTGCCGCCATCAGACCGGATGACTGCCAGATATTCATTTTGATCTTCTGTTTTCTCATCAGCCTCTGTGCAAATATAACGCCCACCATCGCCACACTGTAGCGAAGCACCGCCTCAAGAGACAGCGCCGACAACATACCGAGCCCCACTGAAGCAAGCAGTGGCAGGACACCTCCGCCCTGAACAAGCCCCGCAGCAAAAAACGCCGCTCCCGCAGGATTTCTTTCTAACAGGACAACCCTGCCGATCAGAAAGCCAAACAACAATTGTACCAACATTCTTTTTTGCAACTTTTTCATGACACAACCCCCTCTTTGTTCGTCAGTGCCACAAAGTATAGAAAAGAATTTTTGAAATTTTTGTCAAAATCAGGACACGCCGGCAAAAAATTTTTTCGACAAATTATCCGTAAGGCTGTGACCGAAAAAAAGAGCTTCGCAATTATTTGCGAAACTCTTCGTCTTACTTATCGTTTGGTTCAAATATGATCTCATTCGGATATACGAGACCCAGCTTGTCGCGGGCAACCTCCTCGGTATACTCCTTCGTCTTAACATAAGACTCATAATCCTTAATCTCCGCTTTCTCTTCCTTCAGCTTCTTCTTTTCCTTTTTCAGTTCGGAAATCTGTGCCGAATACTTTGCGGACTCTGCCTTCAGAGAAATCGTCTTATACGTGAATGATCCACAAAGGACACAGCATAAAACCATCACTCCGGCAACGGTAAACGGACTGAGCTTTTTTCTACGTTTTGATCGTGCCATATAATTATCAACTCCCCATACGATCGCCTGCATCCCGTCCCCCAACGAAACACATTGATCAGCTCCTCTTAAACATCCAATATCTGGTACATCCGATCAACGACAAACACCAGATATAGTGTTCAAATAAAATGTCAGTGAAACTTGCTCCGAATGCCCGATTTTTCTAGCCTCTGCTATACGGGCTGGTTATTTTACTATACAACATTTTTCCTAATTTCGCAACCCTGAATCCTATTTTTTTATTATATTTCACCAATAATCGATGCATCCCGGCGCGCAGCGGAATGCTGATCCCGCTCTCATACAAAATACCTCCGGCAAGCATCCCTAGAATCCCGTACCAGCGCGGCACGCCGTCGATCATCTGAAAAAAAAGCACAAAGACCGGTATGCCAAGCAGACTCCAATATAACAGGTCTTCGATCCAGACCCACAGCCTGCCGTGAGGGATCATCCACCGCCACAGCCGCAGAATGTCATACCCAAACATCATAAACATTCCTGCACAGATCGTCGTGATCTGAAAATAAATCTGTTCCCGAATTATCTGACTCACTGAAACATTCTCCCGAAAAATGATGATGATTTTTTCTCCGGATCATTCTTATCCGAATATGCAAAGCTGTCGATACGTCCATCCACATCAACCTCGCCTTTTTCCAGCGACAGCCTGTTTACATGAAGTTCGTCCCCCTTAATAAGAAGAATCCCCTGTTCGGTCTCCAGATACACCTCTCTGGCATCAAAGGACAGGACATCGCGCACCCCCGACATCACTGCTGTTTTCCTGCCGTTCAGATAAACCTTATGTACACCTCTGTTTTCTCTTTCTTCCATGACTACTCCCCATTTCTTCTAGGTAATAAATAACGCCTGCATACCAAATATATATGCAGGCGTCTTTTACTTTATTCTATTACAGGACACGATAAAGCTCTTTCGCTTCGTCCTTCTTGTAGGTCTCCTCAATACTGAGAACCTCCACCTTCACCACCTTATCGCCAAAGGTGATCTCAATGATATCGCCCACCTTTACGTTAAGGGATGCCTTTGCTGTCTTTCCGTTGACCCGGATTCGTCCAGCATCACATGCTTCATTGGCAACCGGTCGTCTTTTGATCAGACGGGAAACCTTTAAATACTTATCTAACCTCATAATACCCCTCATTTCTATGATCTAAGTGACAAAATAAGCATTTTGCCATAAATTGAAAAAAGGCTGCCATAAATGGCAGCCCAAAGAATATCCTGTTTCACAAAAAATTACTCGTTCACAGCATCCTTTAAAGCCTTACCAGCCTTAAACTTAGGAGCGTTTGAAGCTGCGATCTTGATTGTCTCTTTTGTAAGTGGGTTTCTACCCTCTCTAGCTGCTCTGTGCTGTACCTCGAATGTACCAAAGCCTACTAACTGAATCTTCTCGCCCTTCTTTAACTCATCTGTAACAGTGTCGATGAATGCCTTTAAAGCCTTCTCTGAATCCTTCTTAGAAAGCTCAGCCTTCTCTGCGATAGCTGCAACCAATTCTGTCTTGTTCATGGATAAACTCCTCCTCAATAAAAATTTCCGTAAAAACTTACAAGTCTATTTATACCCTTATTCCCCCTGTTTGTCAAGGTTTTTCACGAATTCTTTCCATTTTGTCCGCACTTTTAGACATTCTACGATTGTAGTGTCTATTTTTTCTGAAGCAACGACGAAATTCAACCGTTTTTCCGGCTTTCACTGCCTTCCCTGCACGATTCGCTTTATATGTAGAAACTATTCTCTTCGTTAATACTCATATCCTCTTAACATGCTTCTGAAATCCGGCTCCATCCAGAAGAAGAGCTCCGTGATCTTATCATTATGTTTCGGTGGCTGAAACGACTCACAGCTTCCTAACAGCGTCAGATCCTTCGGGCGTTTTCTTTTGGATCTCTCCACGATCTTCGCCTTATATCTCCGGGAATCCTTCCCCTTAGAGAAGCAGACCGGTCTTGCTTTCTTAAAATCTTCGATGCTCTGCGGCTTGTCCTTTGCCATGAAAAAGTACGCCTCCGCAACTTCATCGTCCACTCCTCTTACATTCCAGTCCTGTTGAAACAGGCGGTCAACATAAAACATGGCATACCATCCGAGATACTTTTCGTATCCTTCAACCTCCTGCTTCACCTCAAAATAATATACCTCTCCCTGTTTCCAGCCTGTCACATATGGTTTATGCACCGGAATCTTCTTTCTCTCCGGCATGGGGCTTTCCAGCTCTGCCTTCAGCTTATCGAGCACCCTGCTTCTTTCTTTGCGGATCTTTTCCGACTCCCATCGTTCTGAAATCCGGTCTTCTTCCAGCATCTCTAATGCCTTAACCTTAAAGGACTCCGTCAGCCGTCCCTTTTTCCACAGGGTGTCCGCCAGTGCCAGATAAATGTCATATTTGCAGTCAATATCTTCCAGCTCATACTGATACTCTGACAGGATTTCCCGCAGTGCCGTTTCATCATCCTTGCCGGCTTTCAGTTTGCCGATATAATCATCTTTCACATCCGAACTCATATCATTTTGATATAATCCCGTCGACCATGTTCCCATAGTAATCCCTCCTCCCATCGTACCTTTTAACTTCCTTTTCATTCATTATTATAACATGACCCAAGGTTCAAAAACAGATTAAAAATTCCGTTTATACATCTTTGCTTTCAGATATCTTTTTACCGTATATCGAAATACAAGCCCATCACCTTCCGGCAATGAGCTTATCTCTACTGCTCCAGTTGTCTTCCCAGAAATCCTGCTGCCACATGCGCCAGCTTTCTCTCCGCCTCGCCGAGCGTTTCCTTCCGGCTCCGGGTAAAGATCACCACCGCCCCCACCGCGTCTCCTTCGGAAATGATCGGGCAGATCACCTCCCACGCAAATGGTTCCTCCTCATCACAGATCTTGCGGTATTCCCTGCTTTCCCCGGACGCCACAGTGATCTCTCTCCGGTCGATCATCTGCTCCATGTCTTTGCTGACTGCTTTATCCATCATCTCCTTGCGGGCGGCTGCCGACGCGGCGATCACCTGCTCCCTGTCTGTCACAACCACCTGATAGCCTGTGGTCTGCGCCAGCGAATCTGCATACTGCTGTGCAAATATTCCCATATCTCCCATCAGGGAATATTTCTTTAAAATAACCTCACCCTCTCTGTCCGTATATATCTCCAACGGATCTCCCACACGGATCCGCAATGTCCGGCGAATCTCCTTGGGAATGACGACGCGTCCAAGATCGTCAATTCTCCGCACAATTCCTGTAGCTTTCATATCAAAAAAATCCTCCTTGTTTCCATCATATTTTCCATAATTATGCTGTATGGGTAGTATGTGGAAATCAAGGAGAATTATGCATTGAACTTCAGATGCAACCTTCCGGTTTCAAAATCGGTATTTTTTTCATTTTTTGAAAGTGAGCATGTATTCTATTCCCGCGTCTTTTCAATTTCAGGCTGGAAATCGCGGATATCCTTTGCAATCTCGCCACTTAACATGAGCATGCAGATTAAGTTTGGAATCGCCATCAGCGCATTGGCAATATCCGAAAAGTTCCACACAAGACTGAGCGTCTGCGTACAGCCAAAATAGGCGATCAACGAAAACACCACTCTATATACCATATTGTATTTATGTGTTCCGAGAAGATACTCGAATGCTTTCTCACCATGATATTCCCAGCCGAGGATCGTGGAAAATGCAAACAATGTAATACCGATCGTGACGAGCCAGCCACCGCCGGAGCCAAGCACCGTCTGAAATGCGGCAATCGTTATGTCGGAGCCGGTCAGAAGCGCGCCGTCTGCATCCGTCATACCAAGCACACCGGAGGAGGCAATTGCCAGTCCTGTGATCGTGCAGACAACAATGGTATCCCAGAAGGTTCCCGTCATATTGATGTATCCCTGACGCACCGGATTGTCGGTTGTAGCCGCAGCTGCGGTAATTGCTGCCGAACCCATGCCGGCTTCGTTGGAAAATACACCACGCGCAACACCGTATCGCATCGCATTCATCATGGAAGCAACGATCGTTCCGCAAAGTCCGCCGCCCACTGCCTTCACCGAAAATGCCATCTTAAAGATCATGGCAACGCCTGCCGGCAAATTTGCAATATTTCCTATAATAACAATAACACCACAGATCACATAGAAAATTGCCATAACCGGAACAACTACAGACGATACCTTTGAGATCGACTTGATTCCACCGACAATGATCAGAAGAGAAAGCACGGTGATCACAATTCCGGTAACTCCGGTCGGCACATGAAACGTTGCTTTGATCGCTCCCGAAATGGAATTTCCCTGTGTCATATTTCCGATACCAAACGATGCGATCACGGCAAATAATGCAAAGAACCATGCAAGAACGGCACCAAGCTTCTTATTCTTCAGTCCTTTTTTCATCGTGTACATAGGACCGCCGCTCATCTCCCCCTTCTCATTCACCTCGCGGTATTTGATCGCAAGCATACATTCACTAAACTTGGAGGTCAGTCCGAATGCAGCCGAGATCCACATCCACACAAGTGCTCCCGGTCCGCCGGAAACCATTGCCGTTGCAACTCCGACAATATTTCCGGTTCCGATCGTTGCCGCAAGTGCCGTTGTCAGCGCCGAAAACGGAGAAACATCGCCCTCGCCGCGGCTCTTCGTGCGTGCCTCCTTACTCAGGGTACTCTTCAATGCATACCCTAAATTTCTCCATGTTAAAAATCGCGTCCGGAAGGTTAGGAAAATTCCTGTTCCCACAAGAAGAACCAGCATCACCGGTCCCCAGACAAAGTCATCCACCTTTGAAACAATTTCTGCAAATCTCTCCATACGTTATTCCTCACTTTTCTTAAATATGTAGTACCTACAAAATACAAAAAGAGCGACGTTTGAACAACATCGCTCTTAAATCATATGAAACATTTACTAAATTATGCATATGGTACTCTATTTTGCAGAAAATGTCAAGTTTATTCTCTGGAATTTATAAAATTAAGTCATACAGTTTCATTTTTTTCGCATGATAAATGACGCATCTTTGGCACCGGTCATTGCTCTTTTGCCGTCCTCATGCTATACTGATATTTCACGGGTAATTCAACAATTACATAGTTATAATGAGACAGATTTTTCTGCTGTGCAGCAGTTTTTGCAAACAGAAATATATTTTTGTTTCTCTCAAATAAGGAGGATTGTATGAAATCACACAAGAAGAAAAGAAGTTCCTTTTCCGGCAAGATCGGATTTGTTCTATCCGCAGCCGGTGCATCCGTCGGACTGGGTAATATCTGGCGTTTCCCATATCTGGCAGCCAAATACGGCGGCGGTATTTTCCTGTTAATTTATATTTTGCTGGCACTGACCTTCGGTTACACGATGATCATGGCGGAGACCTCTCTGGGACGAATGACACAGAAAAGTCCGGTCGGCGCATTCCACAGCTTCGGTAAATCCGGCTGGTTTTCATTGGGCGGCTGGATCAATGCGATCATTCCGCTTCTGATCGTCCCTTATTATTCCGTGATCGGCGGATGGGTCATCAAGTATCTTATAGAATATATCCATGGAAACGGCAGTAAACTCGCATCGGATAATTATTTCTCCGGATTTATTTCCGATGGCGTGTCTACAGAGCTTTGCTTTGCTATATTTGCCCTGATCACAATTGCGATCATCTATGCGGGTGTGCGTAACGGTATTGAGCGCGTTTCCAAATTCATGATGCCGATCCTCGTTGTTCTGTCGTTGATCATCACGGTTTATTCCGTGACCAGACCGGGTGCATTAAAGGGTGTTAAGTTTTTTATCGTTCCGAATCTGAAAGATTTCTCCTGGATGACCGTTGTCGCCGCGATGGGACAGATGTTTTATTCCCTCTCCATTGCGATGGGTATCCTCGTCACCTTCGGATCCTATATGAAGAGGGACGTATCGATTGAAGATTCCACACAGAATGTGGAGGTATTTGATACCGCGATCGCGATCATGGCCGGTCTGATGATCATTCCTGCAGTGTTCGCATTTTCCGGTGGCGACTCTGCAACACTGCAGTCCGGTCCGTCTTTGATGTTTATCACGATTCCAAAAATGTTTGACAGCATGGGCTTTGGTACAGCAGTCGGTATTCTTTTCTTCACACTCGTTTTGTTTGCCGCACTGACAAGCTCCATCGCATTGACGGAAAGTGCTGTTTCTACCTTTGAGGATGAGCTTGGATGGAATCGCCGGAAGTCGACGATTCTTGCCGGTGTGATCATTCTGATCCTCGGAAGCCTTTCCTCTCTCGGCTATGGTCCGCTCGCCGGCATCAAGCTGATCGGCATGCAGTTCCTGGATTTCTTTGATTTCCTGACAAACTCTGTAATGATGCCGATCGCCGCATTTGCAACATGTCTGCTTGTCTCCAGAGTGATCGGTGTAAAACGTATTGAGGAGGAGGTTACACAGGAGGGAATGCCTTTCCGACGCAAGAGGGTTTTCTACTTTATGATCAAATATCTCTGTCCGATCTTCGCAGTGATCATTCTGATCAGCTCCGTTGCCAATGCGCTCGGATGGATCTCTATTTAAACCATGGCAAAGCACTATGATAAATATACTATTGTTTTATCTTTTTACGAGGTGATAAAATGCAGGAAACATTACAGATAACTGCCCGGGAAGCAGTCGAAAGACTTCTTGCGGGCAACCAGAAATACATAGACGCCAAGTGTGGCATCGGTGACATTTCAAAAGAGATAAGACAGCGGACATCTCAGCATGGACAGGCTCCTTATGCGATCATTGTCACCTGTTCTGATTCACGTGTCATTCCGGAGAATATCTTTTCTGCGGGTATCGGTGAGCTTTTCGTGATCCGTCTTGCCGGCAATGTCATCGATGATCACCAGCTTGGAAGCATTGAATACGCCGCCGGACATCTCGGCTGCCGCCTGATCCTTGTCATGGGGCATACACACTGCGGTGCTGTGGAGGCCGCGATGAATGGCAATCCGAAAAATTACATCAAATTCATTACAGACGAGATCCGTCTTGCCATCGGCGATGAGACCGATGCTACAAAGGCATGCGAGCTCAATGTGGCACACAGCATTCACATCATCGAGGACAGCCTGGAGATCCACCACATGGAGGAGGATTCCGGTCTTCGTGTCATAGGAGCCATTTACGATATCGAATCCGGCGAAGTGCGTTTGTTATAAATAACAGGAGAAACGATGAAAGAAAAATTATTTACTGTGCTGCAGATTGGCGACCGGAGTAATCATATCAGCCGTCTGTTTGATATTTTTATTACAATAAAGTACAGTTTACAAGGGACTACACAGGGTAGGTATCTGACGGGAGGGGTGCCGCCAGTCAGATTTTCCATGTGATGTTCAAGCTGTCGCTTGTGGCGGC
>NZ_DBLXSO010000052.1:0-22184 GCF_057878315.1 Jutongia sp.
ATATAGTCTTAATGATGCAAATGTGAGAAGAATATTATCATCAATAGCAGAGTGCCTTGAAGAAGATCAGTTGGAAAAACTGAAAGACAGATTAATATTTATTGAATGGAATGATACTGATGAAGAAGATACAATATCTGAAAAAACATTTACCTTTGAAAATGGCAAAAGTATCACAATGAATGGCATTTATTTATCGGATTTTGGAGATTTGTATGATGCAATTTTATCAAATAATGTTAAATATGAAGTAAAGAAATTGCGAAGAATAAAAGAACAACTTTATGAACTGGTAAAAACAAATAAACCAACTGATAAGTTATATATAGCGACAGGATTAGAAGATACTAATGATGATATTGATTTTGTGGTGGGAGTTGGAGTATATAGTAAATTTGGACAAGTCGGATATAAGGGATTAAGTTTAAATCAATTATATAGATATGTATTAGGACAATCAGATCTTCAATATGATGATAATATGCTATTAGAACACACAATACCGGAATTATATAATGGAAAGTCAGTGCTACCAGTATGTAAGTTAGTTAACAATTGCGATAATATAAAACATATAAGTGAGAGAGCAAAATGGTGCATGAAAGATTCATTAATGGATTTTTTGTCAGATAATCAAAAAGAACAGGTGAAAAAAGGTTATTTTAAAATGGAGTTGTCTATGCTTAAATATTATGAGTATAATAATTTAAGTAAGACATTATCAAAAATACCATTAATGAATCCAAATGAAATTGATCCAGATGAGTTATATAGTTTCATTGATAAGGCATTAAAAGATGACTCAACATTATTAAGTTTAGATAAGGCTATAAATAATCAGTCTGATTCTGCTATGAGAAAATGTATAGCTATATGGGATTGGATAAAATATCATAGGGCTGCAGAAAGCAATATGAAGATACTTATAGAGCAGGATAATGGTTAAGTTAAAGGTTAAAAGAATAAAAGGCTATAATACCAATGATATAAAGTATTGAGCATTGTTTATATAGATGAATACAATAATTTTATTTACGGACTCCAATCCTCATCCATAGCATCAGCCCAATCCTGCAACTCACAATCAAGAGCAAGTGTAGCATACATAAGAGGATTATCAATCGCAAGGTTATCAATAAGCCTTTGAGAGTTAGGTGTAGTATGGAGATTCTTTTCAGCTTCAGCACAGGATAAGAATAGAAGTGTATTATCAGCAAAAGCAATATCAATTCCGTTCTTGTATTGGTTATAGTAAGCAAAATGTATTTTCATAGTATTAGTCCTTTCTTTGCTAAAGTAATGAGTAGTTCTGGGAATGTGTGGGCAGTTAACCGCATACAACACATATGCAACACTGTCATACACAAATCCCCTATTTCTGGGCTTTTCTTGTTATCAAAACGTTAACAAAGAGATAATAAATTATTTCATAAGAATTTTCGAAAAGTCCTTAAAACCAAGAGTTTTAGGGGCTTTTCTTTATTTGCAACTAATTAAAATTCCCTCCTGTTTTATTGGAAAATGTGGTACAATAAACATAATATATAATCATTAAAAGCATTGTATAGCAATGTCTTTTTACAAATTACAAGGAGGGTTATCATGATCAAAATAAACAAAAGAATTGTCCCAATCGCACTGGCGGTTTGTCTGACCGTTTCCTCAGCTTCCGCTGCGGCGCCGGCATATTCAACAACGGCAAGTGCCAAATCCTATGTATATGTGGCGGCGTCCGGCAATGGCGCGTGCTATCACACCAGCAAGAACTGCAGCCGCATGCGGGGACGTGTGGTTAAAAAGACAAAGAAAGCAGCGAAAAGACAGGGCTACCGTGCCTGCAAGAAATGCTACCGATAACGTGAACATGAAAAAGAAACGTATGAGAAACAAACAGAGATAACAAAGGGAGATAATTGATGGATCATACGGATTATGAAATTACACTGATCCGCAGCCGCCGTAAAAGTCTTGCGATTGAGATCACGCCGGAGCTTCAGGTGGTCGTACGGGCACCGGCACGAATGCCGGTAAGAGAGATTAATGCATTTGTGCAGGAGAAGGATGACTGGATCCACGCACATCTGCAGCAGATGGCGGAAAAAAAGCGGCTGCAGGAGCAGTACCGGGAACAGGCACTTTCTAAGGAGGAGCTTCAGGAACTTGCCACGCAGGCAATGAAGCTTATTCCGCAGAAGGTTCATTATTATGCACAGATCATTGGCGTCACCTACGGGCGCATCACTATACGGAATCAGAGGACAAGATGGGGAAGCTGCAGCGGAAAAGGCAACTTGAACTTTAACTGCCTGCTTCTTCTGATGCCGGAGGAAGTTCTGGATTATGTCGTGGTGCATGAACTTTGTCATCGAAAGGAAATGAACCATTCCGCCCGTTTCTGGGAGGAGGTCGAAAAAATCCTGCCGGATTACCGACAGCGCAGAAAGTGGCTGAAGGATAACGGAGGCAGGATCATGGACCGAAATCGTCCGGTATCCTGATACAACGAAAATTACTTATTAAGACTTCCTAGACCAATAACGCGTATACGCCCATACGATTTCTTTTGTCCGGAAAATGAATAGGCATTTTGCCTCATAAAACAAACTAATCCGTGGAATAGGACTAAAAATTGACGCAGATCAGTAGGATTTCTGAAAAGACTTTACTTTGCCACGCTTTGATGAATACACATCCGAACGACTGAGTCCCGTAGGTGGGCTCAGCTATTTCGGTCGGCACGCTTTCGCTACCACTGCACCACGCAGCGGTACATAACGCCCCATACAAGATTTATATCTACATATATGTAAGTTTTTTGTATATGGGGCGTAAGTACCGGCGGGTGCAAGTGCCTTACAAAACATCTGACTCCCACCTCGGGACGAGTACGGAAGGATGTGTTCATCAAACATCAAAGCGGCAAAGTAATTAGTCTTTTCGAAATCCGTAAGTGACAAGACAATTTTTAGTCCTATTTCGCGGATTTTCAAGCGTTTTGGCAGACAAAATGCTCTTTCAAATAATTAGACAAAAGAAATCGTATGGGCGTATTTTAATATTCCGCATAGGAAGTCTTAGTGCATTATTCGTTGTATCAGGATGCCGGTGTATCATTTTGACTATGATCCCATATCTCATCATGGGACGGTCAGTTTGAATGAGTTACTTTTGGTGATCTCGTCATCGGAGAGCGGCATGACGGAAAGTGTATGACCGGACAGTTCATATCCGGAGAAATAATATGGAATTGACATTGTGGTGCCGGCAGGAATACAGTTTTCCAAGCAGATAACATCATAGCTGTTCTCGATGTCGCAGTAGTATTCCAGCGGACGGAACGACGCATAATATTTCTCATTGTCCAGGGTCAGATAAGGAGCATGTGGAAGCTCCGTGGAATAACAGTTGTTGATCTGCAGAACCACTTTATAATAGTCGTCGGCAAAGCGGTCGATCGAAGCCGGCAGGTCCTTTTCGGCAACCTTCTCCGTGTCGGAGACAGGCGTGACCGCATACCTTTTACCAGACTTGTACTGGGTGCTGCTTGATTCGGAAAAGAAAATGCTGCACGGGAGCGCGATCAGTATGGCGATCACAAGAATCCCGTTGATGCCGGATTTTCTGTGAATCCACATCAGTCCTTTTACAATACATTCGATTCCTAAGCTGAATCCTCGCATAATTTTCCTCATTTCTATTCAATAATTTGATGTGTGTCCTACTTCTTTTGCTTTGGGATTCCGATGACAAGATAAGAGTTTGCAAGTACCTCTGTATCCGGATCAAGTTCGTTGATCAGAAGCCCCTTAAAATCATTTTTCTTGATCAGGAAGGAGAGTGTGCCGTTCTGACTGTCAATATTGTCTGTGATTCCGTTGTCCTCCAGCTCGCTGTATTCCAGGTGCTTGACGCGGGATAGATCATAATTGGAGATCGGCTTGAGATAACTGTCGTCCTTTGTGACACAGTAAGGACTGATGCGGTCGCTGTCCCAGTGTGTGTAAAGGTGATTTTCGTCCGCCTGACCCGGAAAGGTGTCGAGAGCCTTTTGTGGGACGGTAACGTGATATTTTACCGTGAGAATTTCATATCCCTCCGGCGTCTCGAAGGTGGAATCGTTATCGGTACTGCGGGAGGAAAATGTAACCGTAAAATCTCCGTTTTCCGTAGAAACCGTAAAGCCCTTGGAAGGCTTGACTTTCGTCGGGGTGACCGGCTCGGACAGAGTCAGAGTTTTGGCTATTTTGTTGGTCTGGTAGGTATGGAATACCTCCGGCCCGGCGATGATGAATCCGAGAATAACGATCAAAATGGCTGTTGCGAGCCAGTTGTTGCGGCGTTTGCCGGAAGTGCTTTTGGTGGCAGTTTCCCGGTGGGATGCCATCGGCTGAGTCTGTGGTTGTGTCTGTGTTTCGCTGCTGTTGTATGAAGACGTCCCCTGCGCCTGTGTTTCGCTGCTGTTGTATGAAGACGTCCCCTGTGCCTGTGCTTCGCTGCTGTCGTATGCAGATGCCTTGTGTGCCTGTGCTTCGCTGCTGTTGTATGCAGAAGATCCCTGTCTCTGGTAGACGCCGCAGTGAGGACATAATCCGGCATAGAGATCGTAGTCAAATTTCCTGCCACAGTGCGTACATTTTATTTTCATATGTAATCTCCGTTCTATACGATTTGTTACAAAAGGTGGAAAGTCCGACCGCATCCGTACGGTGGATTTCCTGTGTTTTTCGTTATGATGAGTGTATCATATTTTAATGGGAAGATGCAATGTTTAATGATTTGGAAAAGGCTGTTTTGCCGGGGGCGCTTGACTTTTTAAGAAAAAGTGCCACAATAAAGAAAAAGAATGAGAGGGGAAGTCATAGTACATATGAAGAGGCATAAAATAATACCTGTTTTCATATTTTTCGTAGTGGTACTGGCAGCAGCCGGCGGCATATGGTTTCGGTGCAAAGACACCGGTCCGGCGGGAAAACGTGTGTCGGACCAGAAAACATTTCCGCAGTTTCACAGCGAAACGGATCAGGACAAGGATGGCATAGATGATCAGACGGATATTCTTAAGGGAGCACTGGACTACGTGGCGACAAAGCCGAAATATAAGAGTCAATATTACAACGGTGGTTATCCGGATGATGGCTACGGGGTATGTACGGACGTGGTTGCTTTTGCTATGAAAGCAGCCGGCTATGATCTGATGCGGCTTGTGGCAAAGGACGTGGAACAGCATACGGACGCTTACGATATCGATCAGCCGGATCCTAATATTGATTATCGCCGTGTGAAGAATCTGCAGGTGTATTTTGGCAGGCATGCGCAGAGTCTGGCAACCGATGTATCGGATGTGGAGGAATGGCAGGGCGGCGACATCGTTATATTCCGAAAACATATCGGAATCGTTTCGGACAAGAGAAATAAAAATGGGGTGCCGTATGTAATCCACCACTACAGTCCATGGCAGAGAAGCTATGAGCAGGATATTCTCGAACGCCGCAGTGATATTGTTGGTCATTATCGCTGGAACTTCGGAAATGAATCCGGGGAGAAGGCGAAACAAAATAAAACGACGCAAAATAGTCGTTAAACTTAAAAACAGGGCTTGACAAAACGGAGACCGGATAGTATACTGGACAGGCAGTGTGAATTTGCCACTACGATTCAGGGGTGTAGTTCATCGGTAGAATAAGAGTCTCCAAAACTCCAGAGGAGGGTTCGATTCCTTCCACCCCTGCTAACCGATCCCATAAAAATGACTGACATTTTTATGGGATTTTTTCGTTATACAGGAATATGCTTGTGATGTAGCGTGGATCAAGGACAAAACACAGGTGCTTCCTTTTTCTTTATATGGGAAAGTGACTGTAATACAGCAGGAAACCGACGAGAATGGTAAAACGATGACCGGTGTCATTTGGAGGAATACGATGAATACAAGAAAATCATTATATGATATCAAATCTTTTTATAACAAGAAGGCGGTATTAAAGGCAAGCTTTCAGGGAATGCGCTATCAGCTGGAACAGTACAGGGATCCGGAGAACGAGGAGGCAGAGCCGGTGCTTCGGACAACGATCTGGCCGGAGCCGTTCTGCTTTGAGAAGACAGATCCGGATAAGAAGACCATCCGGGATTTTGTTTATACGGAGGAAGGTCTGGATGAGGCATACGACTGGCTTTGTCAGATTTACGAGGAGCGCAGCGGGGAATGGAGCGAGGCAAGAGATAATCCATATAAGGGTTTGTTTTAGAGGGTGTTCAGGAGGTTTTTCAGGGAACGTAAGAGAGAATCCTTCAGATCGAAATCGGACTTCTCAACATGGTGGATGAGTTCCTGAACCTTTTCCGGCTGTCCGGCATCCAGATAAATTTCGGCGAGGGACACATAGGTGTCCCTGATGTCGCTGCCAAGCTCGATGGCACGCTCCAGGATCTGTCTGGCACGTTCGTCCTGACCGTCACAGTTATGGTGCAGATAGTTTCCCCACATGCCGAGATTGCGGATCAGAAGAAGATAATTCTGATCATATTTGGACAGCTCCGGGAAATTAGCGGTTCCGTAGGTGAGCTTGATATCGGTATTGCTCATGCCGGACAGGTTGATGATCTTGGAGGAGAGGATGCGGCGTACCTGATCCTCACGATATTTTTCCTCGCCCTCTGCCGTATCGGAGAACGGAAGCTCATCCTCGGAGATCGTGATATAGTCAAGACCACTGATATCTTTCCGGCGGACAAAATTAGCTTCGCGCTCCTTTTCCCAGTAGTCGGTATCCCATTCGGAGTTATTATTTTGACCACGTTTGGTCTTGACGTTCAACCATATAACGAATAGAATAAAGAATATGAGAAAAATTGGCATAAGACATCATTCCTCCCTGTGGTGGTGTGGTTTCATTTGTGCAATATCGAATCAAAGAAAGGAGAGCAGTATGAACTTTTTTAACAAAAAAAATCAGCAGAGAATTGCCGTTGTTATTTGTGTGTTACTTATCATTGCCATGGTGCTTCCTATGGTTCTCGGATACTTAGCTTAATATGAACGTATAAATCAGCAGATGGTCTCATCTGCTTTTTTCATATGGACTTTTTTCAATATACAGAATGTACGAAAAATTGTCAAATACAGAGGGAATCTTTGACTTGCGATTTGCCGCCAATATGATTAAAATATAGGAATAAGCAAAAGTAAGGATGAGACGAGATTATGAGAAAGAATAAAGTATTGACAGCTTTTTTTGTGATTGGATGTATAGCAGTAGTCGGCATTGCAGGGATTGTGACGCTGTTTGCGAAGGATAATTTTGGCAATAAGAACCTGATCTGTGACGGGATATCCATAGGAAGTCTGGATGTTGGCGGCTTGACGCAGGAGCAGGCGCAGAAGAAGGTGGATGATTATATAGCAAAACGCCGGCAGCAGAAGCTGGTTGTGACAGTACAGGAGAATCAGATCGAAGCCACAGCCGCAGAGGCAGGTCTTGAGATTGCAGAGGGCGATTATGCCGCAGAGGCACTTCAGATTGGTAAGAAGGGCAATCTTTGGGAGAAGTTTCAGGAGATTCGTAAGGCAGAGGCGGGAAAGCGTGATATTGCGCTCGAGACCAAGGTGAATGAGGATACGCTGAAGAACTTTGTGGAGACAAAGTGTTCCGTATATGATATTAAGGCGAAGGATTCCCGGCTGAAGTTTAAGAACGGGGCATTGAAGGCGACGAAGTCCAAGGAAGGTCTTGAGGTACAGACAGACACGACGATGGAGGCAATACAGAAGACTCTTCTCAGTAAGAAAGCAGAGAATGCCGATGCTTTGGATGTGACCGCAGATGTGGAGGTTACGGAGCCGAAGTTTACCAGAGAGGAGGCATCCCAGTGTACGGATCTGCTTGGCAAGTATTCGACAACGTATGCAACCTATCAGGTAGAGCGTTCCAGCAATGTTGCGACGGCAGCGGGCAGGATCAACGGTACGGTTATCTATCCGGGTAAGACCTTTTCAACGATCAAGGTGATCAAGGACAGAACCGAGGAGAATGGATATAAAGCGGCACCGGAGTATTCCGGCGGAAAGGTTGTTTCCGGTATCGGCGGAGGTGTCTGCCAGGTATCCACAACGCTTTACAATGCGGTACTCAATGCAGAGCTTAAGGTAGTTGAACGCTCTCCGCATTCGATGGTGGTAGGCTATGTACCGGTTTCAAGAGATGCTGCGATCTCCGGCGATTATAAGGATTTCAAGTTCAAGAACAATACGGATTATCCGGTATATATTATGGGGAACGCATCCGGCGGCATCTTAAGCTTTCGTGTATATGGTCACGAGACGAGAGAAGCCGGCAGAGAGATTTCGTTTGAGTCTGAGGTGACGGACACGATCGAGCCGGGCGAGGAGGTTGTCACGGAGGATCCGACGCTTCCGGCAAGCTATCGTTCTGTGACACAGTCTGCTCATGTGGGATACAAGGCGAAGCTCTGGAAGATTGTCAAGGTCAACGGTGTCCAGACAGAAAAGGTACAGGTCAATACCAGTGCCTATAATGCGTCACCGCAATATGTTACGGTAGGAAAGCAGCCGGAGACGGCAGCGCCATCTGCTTCAGCTTCGGCAGGTTCAAAGAAGTCGGCAGGAACAGCGGCACCGTCAGCGACGAAGAAGCCGTCAACGACAGTCAGACCATCCAGAACGAAAGCACCGTCTGCTGCGAAGAAATCGGCTGCCACGAAGAGCAATACGGCGAAGAAGAGTACCACTTCCGTATCCGGCAGTAAAACGACTTCAGAAAGCACCCCCAATAATACGAAAAGCAGCACCAAGAAAACAACAAACACCGGCAGCAGGAAAGCATCATAATGCCTGCAGATTAAATAGAAATGAGGTTTCGTCATGGAAATTGGAAAGGTACCCGAGAATGTACTGAAAAGAGCGGTTTTTAAACAGATCAAGCATCTTCGCCCGGAAGTGCTGCTGCATCCCGGAGTGGGAGAGGATTGCTCCGCAATTGAGACAGCAGAGGATGAGGTGCTTGTATTTTCCACCGATCCCATTACAGGTGCATCAAAGGGCATGGGGACACTGGCGGTACATATCACTGCCAATGATCTTGCATCCAGCGGGGCAGAGCCGGTTGGTATTCTGACCTGTGTGATCCTGCCTCCGCGTACCAGAGAGAAGAAGTTGCATGATCTTATGGAGGAGATCATTCTTGCAGCGAACAGCCTTCACATCGAGGTGATGGGAGGTCATACGGAGATTTCCGATGTGGTTAATCGTCCGGTGATCACGGTTACAGGTGTTGGCAAGGTGCATAAGGATAAGCTTGTTTCTACCGGCGGTCTTCAGCCGGGAGATGATCTGGTCATGACAAAATGGGCAGGTCTGGAAGGAACATCGATCATTGCGGAAGAGAAGCGCGAGGAGCTTCTGACAAGGATTCCGGAGCAGCTCATTGATGCGGCAGCAGCGATGAGAGAGTATATTTCGGTGGTACCGGAGGCCGCAGTCGCGGTGGATGCCGGTGTCACGGCAATGCATGATGTCACAGAGGGCGGCATTTATGGTGCATTGTGGGAAGTAGGAGAGGCATCCGGCGTAGGAATCATAGCTGATCTGGACAAGATACCGATCCGTCAGGAGACGATCGAGTTGTGTGAGTTTTATGATATCAATCCATACATGCTGATATCCAGCGGATGTATGCTGATAGGAACTCCTCACGGCAATATGCTGGTGGACCGGCTGGCAGAGCATGGCATTCCGGCTGCCGTGATCGGCAGAGCCACAGAGGGCAATGACCGTATCATACGCAGCGGCGGGGAGACACGTTTTCTGGAGCCGGCAGGCAGCGATCAGCTTTATAAGATATATCAGTAGCCCGTTATACAGGTGATTATTTATTGAAGGATTAATGGAGGTAATTATGATCAAGAAACAGATTTTAGATGCGATCAGCATGAACAGCCGTCGTTCCACAGAAGATCTGGCGGCCATGTTAAATACAGGTACAGATACAATTGAGCATGAGATCAAGGAGATGGAGGATAATAAGGTCATCTGTGGCTATCCGACACTTATTAACTGGGACAGAACAGACTGTGAGAAGGTTACAGCTCTTATTGAGGTGAAGGTAACACCACAGCGCGACATGGGATTCAATAAGGTAGCAGAGCGTATCTACAAGTTTGAAGAGGTAGAGAGCGTTTATCTGATGTCCGGCAGCTTTGATCTTACTGTGATCATTGAGGGAAAGAGTATGAAAGAGGTTTCCCGTTTTGTGACAGAGAAGCTGTCTACTCTGGAGTACATCACAAGCACCGCAACTTATTTTGTACTGAAGAAATACAAGGAGCATGGTCTGATCATGACCGATGAAAAGCACGATTCAGAAAGGATGTTGATTACCCCATGAGAGACCCATTATCTAAGAAAGTACAGTCTATTGAGCCTTCCGGTATCCGCAAGTTTTTTGACATCGTCAGTGAGATGAAGGATGCGATCTCCCTCGGTGTGGGTGAGCCTGATTTCGATACACCATGGCATATCCGTGAGGAGGGTATCTATTCTTTGGAGCAGGGAAGGACGTTTTATACATCAAACGCAGGTTTGAAAGAGTTGAAGGAAGAGATTGCCAATTATCTGAAACGACGTTTTCAGCTTTCCTATGATCCTAAGAGGGAGATTTATCTGACCGTAGGCGGTAGTGAGGCGATTGACGGAGCACTCCGTGCAATGCTTGATCCGGGTGATGAGGTTTTACTGCCACAGCCGAGCTATGTGTCCTATGAGCCGTGTATCGTTCTGGCAGATGGTGTGCCAAAGATCATCGAGCTGAAGGAAGAGGATGAGTTTAAGCTTAAGAAGCAGCAGCTTCTGGATGCGATTACAGACAAGACAAAGATCCTGATCATGCCGTTCCCGAACAATCCGACCGGTGCGATCATGACAAGGGAGGATCTGGAGGATATTGCAGAGGTCGTACGGGAGCATGATCTGTTTGTAATTTCCGATGAGATTTATTCCGAATTGACATACAGTGGAGATCATGTGTCGATCGCATCGCTTCCGGGTATGCAGGAGAGAACGATCGTGATCAACGGATTTTCCAAATCCTATGCGATGACAGGATGGCGTCTCGGATATGCCTGTGGACCACAGGCGATCATTAAGCAGATGCTCAAGATCCATCAGTTTGCTATTATGTGTGCGCCGACGTTGAGCCAGTATGCGGCAATCAGTGCTGTTCGTGACGGCGATGCTGATGTAGAGCGCATGAGAATGGCATATAATCAGCGCAGAAATTATCTGATGAAAGCCTTCCGCGATATGGGACTGAAGTGCTTCGAGCCGTTTGGCGCATTTTATGTATTTCCAAGCATCAAAGAGTTTGGCATGACCTCGGATGAGTTTGCAACGAAGCTGTTACAGGAAGAAAAGGTCGCTGTCGTACCGGGAACGGCATTTGGTCAATGTGGCGAGGGATTTCTTCGTATTTCCTATGCGTATTCCATTGACGACTTAAAGATTGCTCTCGGACGTATGCAGAACTTTATCGACCGTCATAGGAAATAAGGGGGGCGGTAACGTGATGAATATTGTACTTCTTGAGCCGGAGATACCGGCGAATACAGGAAATATAGGACGTACCTGCTGTGCGACCGGTTCAAGACTGCATCTGATCGAGCCGATGGGCTTTCAGATCAATGACAAGATGCTCAAGCGTGCCGGACTGGACTATTGGAATGAGTTAGATGTTACGGTTTATGACTGTTACGAGGACTTCCTTCAGAAGAATCCGGATGCAGCCGGTAACATGTATATGGCGACCACAAAGGCGCATCAGACATATACGGATGTCACATATCCACCGAACGCATATATTATGTTTGGTAAGGAGAGTGCAGGGATTCCGGAGGAGATTCTTGTTGATAACGAAGAGAATGCGATCCGTATTCCGATGAATCACAAGATCCGCTCTCTGAACCTTTCCAATTCCGTGGCGATCGTATTATATGAGTCACTTCGTCAGAATAACTTCATGGAGGCGGAGAGAAACGGGCAGCTTCACCGGCTGCATTGGCACAGCGAACAGTAAGAGAAAGTCTGGAAAATTGCAAAAATTCCCCTTGATAGAAAATCGCTTAGAACGTGAGAATAATAAGATCCACTTTCACTGGATATCCAATGAAAGTGGATCTTATCAGGTTTAAGCAATTTTATTTATATATTCCTTAAATTTCAAATACCGATTATTCGAAGCCTGAGAATATTATTTATAATGCGGCTTTTCAATAATACTCATGATCGCTCAAAATCAACATCGATATCACCAAGGCTACACTTGAGACTGATATCACCATAAACATCTGTGGAGGAATCGTCTTTCGTGCTATCTCCAAAACAGATATCCCCCATAGAGGAGTGACTGGTGAAATTATAATTGCTCTTAGAACCCGGCAGCAGGAGACTCAGATCGCCGGTTGCACATTCCAGTTGATTTGTTCCGGTAAGTTTTGCCGCAATATCGGTATTGCCAACGGCTGTTTTGGAGTTCAGGTTGTTGATCTTATTTTCGCCGGGGCTGTTATCGGTGTCTCCAAGCTCCAGATCACCAACACCAACCTTTGTTGTACAGTGATCGGATACATGGATCTTATCGATTGTACCATCGCCGGCACCGATCTTTATGCTTAACTGTTTCGCCGTAAGCCCTGTCATATCCAGAGAACCGGCACCTACCTTGAGCGTGGTGTTATCGGCGGTCAGAGCATCATCAATTTCACAGTCACCTGCGGCAATCGAAATATTGGCACGGTCAAAATGTTTCTCCAGAGGCAGAGTGATCGTATAGGAAACATCGGAATCCCAGTTTTTTGACAGAAACGGAATCCGTACTGTGTGATCCAGAAAAGTGATCGTTGCATTGGAGGAATTCGGTGTTTCAATATGCCAGACATTGTCCTTGATATAGGAGTAATATTTGCTTTCCAGGCTGTCGGTATCATCATCCGGCTGGATAGAACAGGTGTCACCCCTTTGGATGGTAATATCCTGACAGTGGAAATCAAAATCAATGCCGGTGATTAAGCCTGAGTCCTTTTCTGAGAGAGTGAAAGTACCATTTTGTGTGTATTTTGGATTGATATTTTGATTCAACCGAAAAGCAAATAATGTTCCTCCCATGCTGATCCCGGCAATCAGGCAGAGGATACCGATCAGGAAAATGCAGGATAAAGCAAGCAGAAATTTATCTCTCTTTTTCATAGCTTTCACGTGTCTTGCCAACGATTAGCAAGACGCCTCCTTTCCAAGTAATTTGATGCGGCACCAGTCCCAAAGCCGTCCGAGCTGGCGCCAGAGCAGTGGAATAAGACGGATGGCAAGAAAAACACCGAGGTAGCAGAAGGCACTTCCAAGTGAAAACAGAAGACAGCCAACGCCAATGGTCAGAACACCACTTGCAGCGTGTCCGGCAAACAGTGCAATAAATCCGGCTACGATGGCAACGATTCCGCTAATTGCAGATCCACCGCCGCCTAAGACCAGTGCAGCAAAAATGCCGACCAGCGCTCCAAGCAGTCCCAGAAGGAAGCTGGCAATGCCGAGCAGCGCAGATCCCCAGATTGGAGAAGTGACAACAAGGACAATGATCATAATGATCAGATTGGTATTATCCATGCCGGAGAATAAACCGGAAGATCGGCTACAGGTTGACTGGTTTGCACCGGAAGCGTTGCTGTGGCTTGCACTACCGTTCGTATATCCGGTGTTTGACTGTTGATTGCCGGAAGAATCTCCGTTCATGTGTTGATTGCCGGAAGGATCTCCGGTCATGCTGTGCCAGTTGTTATCAGATTGGGAGCGGTCATTTTGAGTGCTATCCGGAGTGACATCGGATGCATTGCCGGAGACATTTTCAGAGTGCTCCGGCCCGGCTGCTTTATATGGCTGCAATGGAGCGGTAGCATGAGTGCTTGCACCATCCCCGTATGTGATCTCATCCGGGGAATCTGCCTTGATCAGCTCCGCGATATTTTCAGGAGAGCCCAGCTCGTTCAGAACTTCCTGTTCATTGTCCTCACCTGCATCAGCAAAGTAATCTTCATAATAATGAAGTGCCTGCTTCCGTTCTTCTTCGGGCAGGTCTTTCAGCAAACGGCTTAAGTCGCCTAGAAATTCATATTTTGTCATATTTCTCCTCATTTCTTTCATTGATCTATGGTTGCGTCAGCTTGTTCCAGAAGAAGCTGATTGATCTTATGTGTGTAGTTGTGCCATTCCTGTCGGTAGAGGTTAAGCTGTACCCTGCCCCTTTCTGTGATTTTATAGTAACGGCGGTTTCTGCCGCCGCATTCCTGATCATACACAGAGAGACAATCATCCTTTTGCAGCCGTCGCAGAACCGGATAGAGTGTCGATTCGGATACGTCAATGACAGAACGGACATCCTGTGTGATTTTGTATCCGTAGGTTCCTTCGGCAGAATGCTCCACCACGGCAAGTACAATGGCATCCAGCAATGCAGAGCCTGTGTTAAATATCATAGGAAGCCTCCAATCTTAAATAATAACTCCAAAATCCAGATGCTTCGCATCTGTCGCGCGATGCGCTGGAAGATTTTGTCGTTCATGCATTCTATGCAAGTGAACAAGCTCCCTTGCGATAAGAATTCACGATATAATACTATATATCATATAATATGATGATATTATACGCTGTATAATATAAGATGTCAACATAAAAAAACTCTGAAATAGGATTTTGTGAATGAAATCCTTTATTTCAGAGTTTTTGTGAATTTCAATGATTTCTCATAATGACCCTGTCCGGTATTGATAACAGGATCATGGATTTATTATTTGTTCTTGTCTTTGGTCTGTCCCTTTGTATCTGCTTGAGATTCGGTCTCTGTCTCAAAGGAAATGGAAGCGTTACCCTTGTCGGCTGTAACAGATATGGTGCCGTACTGTTCTGTGCTGTTCCGGGCATCGGCAGGAACTACAGATTCATGAATCTTCAGATTATAGGCGGCTGCCGGGAAGGTATAATTCGCCTTGGTTCCGGCGAGAGCCGCTTCGATATTGCCACGGCTTGTCTGTAAGGAAGCAGAACCCATCAGCTTTGCATAAAGAGTGATACCGCCATGCTTATTGGAAAGAGTGGTATTACTCATGGTCGAATCCATTGCACTGCCGGAGGTTCCGACAAGCAGACGATTATTTGATGCAATATTGCCATTTCGTGTAATTTCTGAAGAAGCAATGCTGGTAGTACCATCTACGTTAATGGAAGCAGTATCGGCAGTCAGTTTATCGGCGCTGAGATCGCCGTTCTTGATGTTAATATTGACCTGACTTGCTACCAGTGCATCGCAGGTGACATCGGAACGGTTTGTGTTGATTGTAATCTGATCCAGTTTGGCATTTGGTGGAATCACAAGTACATAGCTACCATAGCCGCAGACCCATTTGGATGGAACGCTGAATTTTAAGCCAAACACATTGGCAGTTCTCTTGAACTGGGTTGCGCCGGCATATAACACGCCATTTAAGACATAACCATCGTACTGACCGCTGCCGGAGAGATCGAAGTTCTCACCGGATTTGATGGAAATCTTACTGGCAAAAAGGTTTAATTCAATCGAACGCACATCTGTGGTCTGGACATCTCCGATGGGAACGGCACCCTCCGGAATAGTTGCTTCCGAAAAGATAGCTGGAATTGAAGAGGGACCACTGCCCATTACAAAACCGGCTACCATAATTACAATTCCTATGATTCCTATTGCAATAATGATTTTAATTTTATTATTCATGCTATTCTCCATTCTGAAGCATATTGCTCCCAGCAGTTATCTGTTTATTTCAGGGCGAGACGGGCAAGCTTTGCCTTGATCCCGCTAAATAGTACCTTTACACTGAAATAGGCACCCGGAAGGATTCGGGTGATAAGCTTATAACCCAGAAAACATAATCCGCATCCTGCGGCAAACAGGAAGAAAATACATCCCAGAGTAAAGACGCTGGTAGAAATCTGAGCTGAGAAAAGTGCCAGAAGCGTCAGCGCAATAGAGGCAAGGCTTGCCACAAAGCATCCGATACCTGCTGCGATACAGGTGGCAACAGCACATACGCCTAATGCGAATACCCCCAGAATCACTCCGACAAGAGTAAGCCAGATCGGGCAGGTGACTAACAGGACAATGCCGATGACCATCTTCTTGGAGCTGCTGTAGCGCTCTGCGTTATTTTCTTTTTCGATGGCGGCATTCTGTTTGGCAGCCGCACGAGCCTGTTTTTTATTCACTTTGGAAGTGGTAGAATTGATGGACTTGATATCAACCTTTGTTTTGTTGCGGCGTGCAAGCTCTTCTTCTGCTTTTTTCTTGTCCTCCTCCGTATCGTCCCGGAAGATGGAATTACGCATGGAAGAGGTCTTGGCTGGTGCTTTCGCAGCATCTGCTGTCTGCGCAGTCTGAGTCGGAGTGCCGGAAGTTGTCTGCGGAGCAGTCAGAATCGGAGTAACGGAAGCCGTTTGTGGGGCAGCCGGGGTCGCAGTACCGGAAACCGGCTGTGCTGTCATAACCGGTTGCTGTGGAGCAGAAACGGTTTGTGGACGAGGTCTTGTTGCCGGTGACGGCGCCTGTGGCTGTGATGCCGGTGAAACAGGTGATGATGGCATCGGTGTCGGTGGAACAGGTGCTGTAGTGACGGACTGTCCCATCGGAGCAGCTGCAATGGATGCGGCTGCCTGAGCCGGTGTAGGACTCTGTGTAAATGAACCTGCTGCATCAAGAGATGGTGGCGGTGTAGCCCGATTGATCTGCGGTGAAGCAGATGCAGTGGTGGCAACTTGTACCGGAGCGGCTGGTGTAATCATGGAAGATGCTGCCTGCGTTGGTGTAGCCTGAGCCGGTGAAACCGGAGTAGGGGATGGTGCTGCCTGTGCAGGCTGCGCTGCAGGAGTCTTCGCCTTAACGGTGGGCGCCTGTGTTACAAATCCACTTGCAGTTGCCATAGACGCATTCTTCTGTGCCTGGGCGGCAAGCTTACGGGAGTATACCGGTGGCTTACTGGCAGCGGCTGCAGCCCGCGCTGCGGCTGCCTGCTTCTCTTCTTCCTGAACAGTGGATCTTGCGGCAGCCTTCTGACGCTGTAGAGAGGCTTCACGGAGCTGTTCCGCGATATATGCCGGAGAGATAAAATCGCGGATGATTTCCTGTTCTTTTTCCGGACCGGCATCTGCGAAATAATCCTCGTAATATTCCATCGCCTGATCGACTTCTTCCTGAGGTAAATCTGCGATCAGACGGCTCAAGTCACCCAAAAATTCAAATTTTGTCATTTTTTCCTCCCCTTTTTGTATAAAATACGGTTTTATACAAGTATCCATTGCCGGAAAGCAATGGATACTATAGATAGATATATGCGTTTATATCATTATTTGCTGCTGTCCTCGTCGTTGGAGATCAGATGTGCCTGTAACAGACGGCGTTTGAAATCATCCATTGGTGCTTCCTCCGGTTGTGCAGGAGCTGCCTCCTTTTCCGGCTCTGTCTTTGGAGTGACAACGGCTTTCGTTTCTACTGATTTTGCTTCAACCGGCTTTGCCTCTGCTGGCTTTGTACTGATCGCTTTTGCCTCTAATGGCTTTGTGATCGTAGCAGTTGTTTCTACCGGCTTTGCATTAGGAGCTGCAGCCTTCTCCTCGAAGGTCTTTGCTGCGGCTGGCTTATATACCTGTGGCTCGGAAACAGATGGCTCTGAGATAGCCGCCTCTGGAACCGGAGTCTCGGAAGATTCACTTGCAAGTGGCTGTGAACTTGATACCTTTGAATAACTCTTCTGTGAGAAGATCTTCGGTGTGGCGGATTTCTTCTGCTTGCCCTCCATTAGAAGATCTGCTAATCCGCCTACAGCATCATCAGGAACTTCGCGGTAGCTTGATCTGGAAATAGGTTTGGACTTGGAAGTCTCAGCCTTTGGTACCGGAGCAACCGGTCTTGACGAAGAAAATGCCCGAACCGGATTAGATGATGAAAATGCCCGCAGTGGTGTTGATGAAGAGAAACCACGGAGCGGATTGGAAGAAGATGTCTGCTTTGGAACAGGAACGGGAACAGAGCTTGACATTGCAGAAATATCTGCGGCAGTTGCTCTGAATTCATCAGCAGCGGAACTTCTTGATTTACGACCTTTTTTCTTGGAAGAAGAATCATCTTCCTTCAGAAGATCAACCAGACTGTTCACGGAATCATCGCTGTCCGGATTACGAACCTCCTGCATACGTGAGCTGGAGGTTGGAACCGGTGAAGATTCTGACATAACCGGTCTGCTTTGACTTGTAGACTTTGGAACAGGAGTCGGCTTTGGAGTGTCTGCAATCAGTTCTTTAGGAATATTTTTCTTCTTGTTTCGTCCAAAGAAGCCACGTTTCTTAGGCTGATCGTCATCCTTGAGAAGATCGACCAGGCTGTTCACGGAATCATCAGTTTCTTTGTTACGGGTTTCCGCATAACGAACCGGGGTAGAAGAGGATTCAATCGACTCCGACTCCGGAGAAGCTTCCGACTGTGTATTTTCTGCCTCTGCCGGATTTAACATTGCGGCAACGGCGTTGATATCGTTGATATTCAGGCTTGCATTTGCGGCGGCCTCCTGTGTCGCAGCCTCAGCGACCTCAGGCTCCGGATGTGCTTCCATAACTGTTTCGAAGGAGCGAAGCTGTGTCAGCATGCTTTCAAGTGCATTGATTGTTGCAATATCTGACATGGAGCTTTCAAGCTCAGGAAGATCATCATCCTCGGATTCCTCGGAATCACCCATTGCCATTTCTGCAAGGAAATCAGCCTCATCGTCTTCATCGGAGTCTGCTCCGGATTCTGATTCAACAGGTGCATTCATATCAATGGTCTCTGTAGCAGGCTCATCGGCAGGCTCCTGATAAACAGGTTCTGCATTCATGTCGATGGTCTCTGTAGCAGGTTCATCGGCAGGCTCCTGATAAACAGGCTCTGCATTCATATCGATGGTCTCTGTGGCAGGTTCATCGGCAGGCTCCTGATAAACAGGCGCTGCATTCATATCGATGGTCTCTGTGGCAGGTTCATCGGCAGGTTCCTGATAAACAGGCTCTGCATCCATAACAGGCTGAGGAGCAGGCTCACTGACAGGCTCCTGATAAACAGGCTCTGCATCCATAACAGGCTGAGGAGCAGGCTCACTGACAGGCTCCGGAACAACAGGCTCTGCATTCATAACAGGCTGAGGAGCAGGCTCACTGACAGGCTCCGGAACAACAGGTGCTGCATCCATAACAGGCTGAGGAGCAGGCTCACTGACAGGCTCCGGAACAACAGGTGCTGCATCCATAACAGGCTGATAAGCAGGCTCGCTGACAGGCTCCGGAACAACAGGTGCTGCATCCATAACAGGCTGATAAGCAGGCTCGCTGACAGGCTCCGGAACAACAGGTGCTGCATCCATAGCAGGCTGAGGAGCAACTACCGGTGCCTCATCGTAAGAAATGAATGAAGAGGCTGGTATATTATCAAATTCGAAGAGATCTCCGTCAGAGGAAAATCCCATATCATCGGATGTGACAGAATCATCATCACCGATGGAAAAATCAAAATCCATCATAGCATTGGAAGCACCGCCAATATGGAAAGTATCTTCCCCGGCAGCGGCTGCAGCAGTTGCATCAGCCTGTGCTACGGTTGCCGGATTGATCTGTGGTGTTACGTTCATGACAGGAACCGGCTGAGGCTCAGAAACAGGAGTTACCTGAGGAGCAGCCTGCATAACGGGAGCCGGCTGTGAACCGGAAACAGGAGTTACCTGAGGAGCAGCCTGCATAACGGGAGCCGGCTGTGAACCGGAAACCGGAACTGCCTGAGGAGCAGCCTGCATAACGGGAACCGGCTGTGAACCGGAAACCGGAACTGCCTGAGGAGCAGCCTGCATAACAGGAACCGGCTGAGGGTCAGAAACAGGAGTTACCTGAGGAGTAGCCTGCATAACGGGAACCGGTTGAGGCTCAGAAACAGGAGTTACCTGAGGAGCAGCCTGCATAACAGGAACCGGTTGAGGGTCAGAAACAGGAGTTACCTGAGGAGCAGCCTGCATAACAGGAACCGGCTGTGAACCGGAAGCCGGAACTGCCTGAGGAGCAGACTCCATTGCCGGTGCCGGTTCTGCAGCCGGCTGAGCGGCTCCGGTCATCAGTAAAGAACTGGCACCCTGAAGATAGCTGTTCCATGTCTGCTGACAATATGTAAGATGCTCACGTCCGGCATCTGTAATCTTATAAAAGCGACGGCTTCGGCCACCGATATCCTTATGATAAACCTCAAGGTAGCCATCTGCCTGCATTTGCTTTAACAAAGGATAGAATGTGTTCTCCGGTACATCAATCTTTGAGCGGACATTCTGGACAATCTTAAAGCCGGAAATGCCTTCTGGCGTACTGGCCACAATTGATAAAATAACTGCATCGAGAATTAACTCACTGGTGTTAAACATCATAACATTCATCCCTTTCCTTTTGAAGTACATATTATTCTTCTGTGAAGTGATAATATGCCCACCTCTTTTACTCTTTTCCCTCTGATCTGTCTTACTGTTACCAGACATATCTTTACATAATTTCTCTATATACATTATCGTACGGATCACAAAATATTGCAAGTGACGAAAATGTACAATTTTTTATGGTTAATGTTGTCAATATTGCCTATTGCCAACAATATGTCACAATTATATCATACTTTTATCGAAAAATCAGCCTTTTTTTACAAAATATGAAAAGTGTCCATAAAAAATCTTTGTAAAAATGTGTGAATTTTTAAGTAAGCGGAGTTATTCGTATAAAATAGCAAAGTTTTTTGAAAAAAATCAAAAAAGGGATTGAAAATACTCTGATATCATAATAAAATAAATCTGTGTGCATATTATTATATTTTGTGCATTTCCGGGTATTTGCGCAAATCATATATAGAACATAATTTAACGATGCCACGTTTGTTTGTGGCAGATTGGAGGAAAAAATGAGCACAAAGAAAGGAAAAATCGGAGTTCTGACAAGTGGAGGAGATGCACCGGGCATGAATGCTGCCATCCGTGCGGTTGTTCGTACAGGTATTACCAGAGGCTATGATGTGTATGGTATCAGGAGAGGATATAATGGTATTCTTCACAGAGAGATGGATTTATTAACTTTTAAGGATGTTTCTGAGAAGCTGCAGCACGGCGGTACATTTTTGTTCACCGCAAGGAGCGCAGAATTCCGTGAGATAGAGGGAAAGAAGAAGGCGGCAGAGATCCTCAAGGAGATGGGAATCGATACACTGATTGTAATCGGTGGTGACGGATCCTTTACCGGAGCTAAGAATCTTTCCAAGTTTGGTGTTAATATTATTGGTATTCCCGGAACGATCGATCTGGATATCGCATATACTGATTATACGATCGGTTTCGATACTGCAGTGAATACTGCAATGGAGGCAATTGACAGACTTCGTGAGACGTCTAATTCCCATGAGCGCTGCAGCGTTGTTGAAGTTATGGGACGTTCTGCAGGATATATCGCACTGTGGTGTGGTATTGCCAATGGTGCAGAGGAGATTCTTCTGCCGGAGAAGTTTGATAATAACTACGATGCTCTTCTGGAGCAGATACATAAGAACAGAGAGCTCGGTATGACACATCAGATCGTTGTAAACGCAGAGGGTGTTGGTCATTCGGATGAGCTTGCTAAGAGGATTGAGGAAGCAACCGGAATCGAAACGAGAGCGACAATCCTTGGCCATTTACAGAGAGGCGGAAGCCCGACAGCAAGAGATCGTTTCTATGCATCTATGATGGGTGCGTATGCGGTTGATGTCATTGATCAGGGCAGAAAGAACCGTCTGATCGGCTACAAGAACGGCAAGCTGTACGATGTCGATGTGGATGAGGCATTTGCTATGGAGAAGTCTATTGATGAGTATGAGTACGAGATTGCGAGAGTTCTCGGAACAAGAGAGTAGAATATACGCGGGGGGATGCAATCACCGCATAGCAGAAAGGCTCAGACCGTTTGGTCTGAGCCTTTCCTGATGTGCGCCTAGCGGCGCACGTTTCTAACGGGTTAAAGTCCCGAATCCGCCCGGTAGTGGGAAGGATATAGCCGAAGGCAAGGGTGTCCATCGTGAGAT